>DYRC01000146.1 GCA_020718925.1 Desulfonema limicola | reverse complement strand
ATAAGCGGTCTGTTTCGCTGTAATAATCTTTTATCGCTTTGTGTGCGGGTTTTAACTGAAGTGTCATAAATACGGATTATACACTTTCGGATTTCAGGCGCAAGAAAAAAAATGGCTACAAATCCGGCAATCGATCTCTGAAAACAGATTTTCATAGACAAAAAGAAAGAATCGCTATAAAGATACTATCGGAAAAATGAACAACGGAAGGAATGATCTTTATGCCTATTTTTGAATTTAAATGCTCGAAATGCGAAGACCTTTTTGAAGTGCTTTTTAAAAAAAACGATGAAGAACTTGAAATGAAATGTCCCAAATGCGGCTCGGATGACTTTGAGCGGGTGATGAGCAGTACGCATTACAGCATGAGCGGCAGCAGTTCAGCTTCAAAGGCTGCGGCACAGACGCGAACCTGTTCCGGCGGCTCCTGTACAACTTATGACATTCCGGGACATCAGGGCTGATCTGTTTGATTTTTTTCTTGATCTTGATATTTCAAAGTATTATAAACGTCAGCTATGACTGTTCCTTTATATATCAGAAAAGAAAAGGGCTGTGTCGGCCTGCTTTCACCGGCAAAGATTAACCTGTTTTTAGCGGTTACGGGGAAGCGGGAAGACGGCTATCACGATTTGTTTTCGCTGATCTGTCCTATCAGCCTGTATGATGAGATGTCTCTGAGATTTGAGGGCGATCAGATTGGCGTTTCCTGCAATCATCCTGATGTTCCCGAAGATGATCGTAACATTGCCTTTCGGGCTGCTGAATTATTTTTTGACCGTATCGGAAGGCGGGAAGGCGTTCTGATCCGTATTGATAAGCGGATACCTGTGGGAGCCGGGCTTGGCGGCGGCAGCGGGAATGCCGCAACGGTGCTTTTGGCGTTGAATGATTATTATGATAATCCTTTTTCTCAGGATGAACTTGTCAGAATGGGATTGAGTCTGGGGGCTGATGTACCGTTTTTTATTTTCGGACGACCTGCCATTGCTACGGGTATCGGCGAAAAGCTGGAGCCGTTTTATGGCGTAAAGCCTTACAGGGTCATCGTGATTTTTCCCGGTTTCGGCGTATCAACCGCCGAAGTTTATAAAAATCTCAATTTAGGATTGACAAATTGTCAAAAAAAACTTAAAGACTCTCATTTAAGGAAGTCGGATTTTGACCCTGTACAGATATTATGTAATGATCTTGAAACCGTAACAGAAGCTATTTATCCTGAAATTTCAGCAGTTAAGAAAACTTTAACAACACAGGGAGCAGATGGCGTTCTGATGTCGGGCAGTGGTTCCGCCGTGTTCGGATTGTTTTCCGACACAACTGAATGCGAAAGAGTGTATGCGTTTCTGTCAGAGCATCGCAGGTGGCAATGCTATCTTGCGGATCTGATAGTCTGATTGATGGGGTGTCGTCAAGCGGTAAGACACAGGATTTTGGTTCCTGCATTCGGAGGTTCGAATCCTCCCGCCCCAGCCATTTTTATTAACCTGACAAACAAGTAATGTAAATTATAATGGATCCGATTATTTTTTCAGGAAATTCAAATCCGGTGCTTGCGGGAAAGATATGCGAATATCTTCGTTTTCCGCTGGGCGGAGCAAAAGTAAAGACTTTCAGCGATGGCGAAATTCAGATAGAAATTCATGAGAATATCCGGTTGAGGGATGTCTTTATTGTTCAATCTACCTGTGCGCCGGTCAATGATAATCTGGTCGAGCTGCTGCTGATGATTGACGCGTGTAAGCGTTCTTCGGCAAGAAGAATTACGGCGGTTATCCCGTATTACGGATATTCGCGTCAGGACAAAAAAGTTGCCCCGCGTGTTCCCATCAGTGCGAAGCTGGTGGCAGATATGCTTACTGTGGCGGGCGCTCATCGCCTGATTACCTTGGATCTTCATGCAGGACAGATTCAGGGATTTTTTAATATTCCGGTGGATAATTTGTTTGCTACGCCGGTTCTTCTCAAGTATGTCAAATCTAATTTTCAGAATGAAAATGATCTGGTGATTGTATCTCCTGACGCAGGCGGCGTGGAACGCGCCAGAGCTTTTGCCAAACGGCTTGGGGCAGGACTTGCAATTATTGATAAACGCCGTTCCGCACCGAATCAGGCAAAAGCTATGGCGGTTATCGGCGATGTTGTGGGAAAAAGCGTTATTATTCTGGATGATATGGCAGATACGGCAGGAACACTGACACAAGCTGCAATGGCTCTGACCGGCAAAGGCGCAAGAGAAGTTCATGCCTGTTGTTCCCATGCGGTGCTATCGGGTCCGGCAGTCAGCCGAATTACAGAATCTGCATTGAAAACAGTAGTCATAACAGATACGATCCCCTTAAATGAAAAAGCTGCTTTATGCGATAAAATCAGAGTGTTGAGCATTGCCGAATTGGTAGGAGAAGCCATTATCCGCAGTTATCGGGGAGATTCGGTAACCAACTTATTTGAATAGTTGAATAAAAACAGAGGAATGATTATGCTGACCATGACATTTCCTGAAAAAGCGACAGATGAAAATATGCCATCACTGAATCACAGCTATATCTGTACGCAGGTTATGAAGCAATTGTTACAGAATCATGAAATTATGCCTCTTACAAAGTTGACGCTTGATATAGAAAACGGATTGACGCCCGATATTTCTGTTTATGCTGTTGAAGAAATTAAGCCTGATTTTTTTAATGATATAAGCAAATATCATAAAATGCCGGTACTTGCGATAGAGGTAATTTCATCGTCTCAGAATATTCAGGATGTTCTGGAAAAAGCTGAACGTATGATTCAGGCAGGCATCAGAGCAGTGTGGACGGTTGAGCCTTATACCAGAGCGATATTTGTAAGCACGGATAAGGGAGAAGATATTGTTTATAATCAGTGCGTAGAATCAGAAGGAATCCGTGTAGATTTTAATAAAATTTTTGAAAAACAGGTAATTAAAAATTAATTATAATGAATGTCGCGCTATTGAAAATGTTTGGTCAGGAACGATATATTACAGACGCTGACGGGAAAGCGGAGTTTGTTGTCTTGCCGATAGAAATTTATAAAAATATAGTTGATTTTATTGAGGATTACGGATTAGGAGCGGCAATTCGGGAAGCGGAGGGAGATAAGAGATATAATCTGGAAGAAGCGTTAAGTTATTTAGACGATGAAATAGGCAATGTTAGAAAAATAAAGGGTTATTCTGACTACTATCGAAAGATTACAGAATCGGGGTCAAAGATGAGGGAGATAAAATTATTCTGATGAGAGTTTTACACAGAAAAGATATTTACAGATTTTTTCCATAATAGTAGTATTATATAAAATAAAAAAGTTTATATTTTTCAAAAGGTGCGAAAGAAGTTTGGATATGTGATGAAGATGGAAATATCCGATTGAATATGATGTCTGAATACTTTGAAAGAACATAGTATGAAAAAATTATCTTCAACAAGCCGATTATCCTATAAAAAATTTACATTACAGCGGGTGGTAGAGCAGTTTGATCTGAAAACCCGGATTTCCGAATCTTTGTGTAAAAATATTATTTCCCGGCATCCGAGTCCGTTATTAAAAGAAATGTTGGCGGAAAATCTTCCTCTGGCACTGGCAATCGGCACGGAAAAAGCAAAATCGGAATTGCTTATCATGCCGATTCTGGTTGAAGTTCGTAAATTGGCAGATAGAAAAATCAGTATTTTTTCCGGTATAGAATTTAATGTTGAGCCGGAGTCGGGATTGAAAGGGATATGTGATTTTCTGATCAGCAACAGTGATGAACAATATGTTCTTCGCAGTCCGGTAATAGCAGTTGTCGAAGCTAAAAAAGGTGAAATTGAGATTGGTATAGGGCAGTGTGCTGCTGAAATGATTGCTGCCCGGAAATTTAACGATATTCATGGCAGCGATAACCGAAATATATGGGGCGTTGTAACCACCGGAACAAGCTGGAAATTTTTGTTGCTGACTGAAAAACAACTGACGATTCAGGCGGACGAAATGCCGATAGATTATATTGACAAAATTTTGGGCATGTTTTTGGCAATAGTAAGAAGCTGATATTGTCTTAATTTTATAAGGAGAGCCTTGTGAAACAAAAAAAACAAATGAAATCAATCATGCAGGAGAATATTGTTGCTTTTTTCGATGGTAAGGTGTTACATCCGAAAAAAGCTCTGAATTTGGAGTATAATCATTATTATCTTTTAAATATAAAACCCGTTGAAAAATCTGCTAATCCTATTGAGGATGATCCTGCTTTTGACATTGCCGCATTAGCTGTAAAAACAGGTATCCCGGATTTGGCAAGTAACCATGATTATTACTTATATGGTAAGCCGAAACGTAACAATAAAGCAAAAGCCAATGTCAAATAAATGTTTTGTAGATACAGTATGTTGGATTGCGTTATTGAACAAAGATGATGAACTTCATGAATTATCAAATAATGAATATAAGCATCTGCTCAAAAGAGGTTTTCATTTAGTAACTACGACAGCAGTATTGAATGAACTTGCAAATGCTTTGTGTAAGCCTCTTTTCCGACAGACGGTTATTGAATTTTATCATAAGTTGAAAAAATCATCTTGTATTGATATTATTTTTGTTGATAATACATTATGGGAATCAGGCTGGCAATTATATGAACAACGTCCTGACAAAGAATGGAGTCTGACAGACTGTATTTCAATAGTTATAATGCAAAAGCAAAATATAACAGACGTGCTAACAAAAGATAAACATTTTATACAAGCTGGCTTCAAGGCTCTTTTACGAACAGGAGGTCGTGCTAGACATCAGAAATCAATATAAAAAATTCTGTTATAACTTTGTTATATAAAATTTGAAGGAATGTGTTAAGGAGGAGTATTTTTTGGAACTTTTAGAATTGAATGCAGATATTCGACAGAAAACAGGCAACGGACCGGCGAGAGTTTTACGCCGAAACGGAAAAATTCCTGCTATTCTTTATGGACCCGGAACAACTCCGGTACCGCTTTCCATAGATGTCAAAGGATTTGAGCAGGCTTTGAAAAAAAGCAACACCCGGATGCGACAGAGCGTGTTCAATCTGGCGATTCAGGGCGAGACGCAAACAAATCGTTGCGCTATGGTTAAGGAACTTCAGCAGCATCCGCTGACAAGGGCGTTTCTCCATGCGGATTTCTATGAAATTGCAATGGATCGCAAAGTGAATGTCAAGGTTCCGGTAACTACGAAGGGAATAGCTAAGGGGCTTGATCTCGGTGGAATGCTTCAGATCATTCGCCGGGAAGTGGGCGTCCGTTGTTTTCCGAATGAAATTCCCGAAAAAATTGAAATTGACGTTACTGAATTGAATGTCGGTGATGCGATTCATGTAAAAGACCTCAAACCCGAAGGAAATATTGAGATTTCAGAGGATGCGGATTTCACAATCCTGACGCTTTTGGGCAAGAAGGGTGAAAAAGAAGAAGCTGCGGCTGAAGGCGAAGGTGAAGAAGCTGCGGCTGAAACTGCCGAGCCGAAGAAAGCTGAACCGAAAAAAGAATCGAAAAAAGAATCGAAAAAATAAACTATGTCGCAGTCAGATGTGCGGCTGGTTGCCGGGCTGGGAAATCCGGGAGATAAATATGAAAACACCCGGCATAATGTCGGATTCATGGCGGTTGATGAATTGGCAGCCGGTTTCAGATTATCGTTTCAGAACAGCCGATGGGATGCTCAGCTTGCCCGGGGAGAAATTGAAGGCATAAAGGTTATCTTGGCAAAACCGATGTCCTTTATGAATTTAAGCGGAATGCCGCTTTACAGAATCGCGGATTATTACAAAATTAAAAGCGGGGATGTGATAGTCATTCATGACGATATAGACCTTGCTTTCGGAACCATAAAAATCAAAGAAAAAGGAGGGCATGGCGGACATAAGGGCGTAAAGTCAATCATGGAGAGTTTTGGCGGGGGTGAGTTTATACGCCTTCGCATCGGTGTCGGACGCTCCGCAACAGGACTGAGTGTTGCCAATTTTGTGTTGGATAATTTTTCAGCAGATGAACGAGCGGTAATACATAAAGTCATTATGCGGGCAAAAGACGCTGCTGTAACAGTTCTTTGCAAAGGTGCAAAGAGTGGGATGAATGAGTTTAATAACAAACTTATCCCTTATTAAAGGGAAACTGGAGGAAACTGAATGGAAGTCGTATTGAAGAATCTGCCGTTGTTTTGCACGTTTATCGGTGTTGTGGGCGTTCTGTTTGCAATCATGCTTGCCGGTATCGTTAAGAGCGCACCTGCCGGAAATGAAAAGATGCAGGAAATTTCCGCAGCTATCAAAGAAGGCGCGATTGCGTATCTGAATCGTCAGCTTAAAAGTATGTCCATTGCGGGCGCTGTTATTTTCGTCATTATTTTTGCTGCTCCCGGACTTGGCGCAAAAGCTGCTATCGGCTTTTTAATCGGCGCAGTTGCATCTTTTATCGCCGGTTATGTCGGTATGCGCGTGTCGGTTATCGCCAATGTAAGAACCGCAGAAGCTGCCAGAAACGGACTTGCTGCCGGTTTGGATATGGCGTTCAAAGGCGGATCGGTTACCGGTATGATGGTAGCAGGTCTGGCTCTGACCTCTGTTGCCGGTTTTTATGCTTTCACGCATGATGTTATGGCTCTTGTTGCACTGGGATTCGGCGGAAGCCTTATCTCTATTTTCGCCCGGCTTGGCGGCGGTATCTTCACCAAAGGCGCAGACGTCGGCGCTGACTTGGTTGGTAAAGTAGAAGCAGGGATTCCGGAAGACGATCCGAGAAACCCGGCTGTTATCGCAGACAACGTTGGCGACAATGTCGGCGACTGTGCCGGTATGGCTGCTGACCTGTTTGAAACTTATGCAGTAACCGCAGTTGCAGCAATGCTTCTGGGTCATCTGCTTTATCCGAGCAACGCAATGGCTACGGAATTTCCGCTGGTTCTTGGCGCAATTTCCATTGTTGCTTCGATGATTGCTATTTTCTTTGTCAGACTTGGCAACAAAAGCGACTATATTATGGGCGCTCTGTACAAAGGCATGTTCGGCTCTGCTATCATTGCAGCTATCGCATTTTATTATGCCACAATCAAAATGATGAGCGGACTGACCGACATTTCTGCCATGTCAATTTATTACTCAACGCTTGTCGGACTTGTTCTGACCGTGTTGATCGTTATCATCACTGAATATTACACCGGTAAATATGCTCCGGTAAAAGGTATTGCAGATGCTTCAAGCACAGGTCATGGAACCAACATCATCGCGGGTCTTGCTGTCAGTATGCAGTCAACCGCAGCACCGGTTCTTACCATCTGTGCAGGCATTCTCATTGCACATCATTATGCAGGACTTTACGGTATTGCTATGGCAGCTATGTCCATGCTGTCTATGACCGGTATGGTTATTGCGATTGATGCTTACGGTCCGATCACTGACAATGCAGGCGGTATTGCTGAAATGTCAGGAATGGAACAGAGTGTCCGCGACGTTACCGATCCTCTGGATGCAGTAGGAAATACCACCAAAGCAGTTACCAAAGGTTATGCTATCGGTTCTGCCGGTTTGGCAGCTCTGGTATTGTTTTCCTGTTATGTTCAGGAATTTGCGATTCAGGGTGGAAAAGGCGCTGCTTCTATCAAATTCGATCTTTCTGATGTAAATGTTATTATCGGTTTGTTTATCGGCGGTCTTCTGCCGTATCTGTTTGCTTCTATCGCAATGAAGGCAGTTGGAAATGCAGGCGGCGCGGTTGTTGAAGAAGTTCGTCGTCAATTCCGCACCATTCCGGGCATTATGGAAGGCACCGGAAAACCCGATTACGCTGCGTGCGTTGATATCGTAACCAAGTTCGCACTCAAAGAAATGGTTGTTCCGGCTCTGCTTCCTGTTGTTGCTCCGATTATCGTAGGCTTCCTGCTGGGCAAAGTAGCTCTCGGCGGATTGCTTATCGGTTCTATCGTTACCGGTCTGTTCGTAGCAATTTCTATGACCACCGGCGGCGCAGCATGGGACAATGCAAAGAAATACATTGAAGACGGACATCTGGGCGGCAAGGGCAGCGATGCTCATAAAGCTGCTGTAACCGGTGACACCGTAGGCGACCCCTACAAAGACACAGCCGGTCCCGCAGTCAACCCGATGATCAAGATTCTCAATGTTGTTGCTCTGCTGATGGTTCCGTTCCTGCTGTAAGAGTTTGATTTTTTAAATTATAAAGGATTGGTGTGCGAAAGTGCGCCAATCCTTTTTTTATTTGATTGACAGAATAATGTGTGATAATCTGAAAATAGCGGAGGAAATTATTTATTATGAATCGTTCTGAAATATTAAATATATTGCATGATTATAAAGAAAAACATCAGGAAGAATACCGTTTTGCAAGAATCGGAATATTCGGTTCTGTTGCAAAAGGAATCTCTGATGAAAAAAGCGATGTTGATATTGTCGTGGAGCAGAAAGAACCTGATCTGTTTATTCTCGGATGTATAAAAACAGACTTGGAAAAAGAATTCGGAAAAAAAGTTGATATTGTCCGATTCCGTAAAGAAATGAACTTGTTTCTTAAAAACAGAATCGAAAAGGAAGCTGTCTATGTATGATGAAGAGCTTGTCCGGGAAATTCTGACTCAGATATTGGAATCAGCAGACACGATTCTGTATCGTTTTATGCCTGTGAAAGAGGTAAAAGATTTTACTCATTCTCCTGCCGGAATGGAAAAGCTTGATTCGATATGTATGCAACTGATTGCTATAGGAGAAAATCTTAAAAATCTTGATAAGGTTACAAAAGGTTCGCTTCTTTCCGAATATCCCGAAGTCAATTGGAAAGGAGCAAAGGCAATGCGGGATATAATCGGTCATCACTATTTCAAAATTGACGCCGAAGTAATTTTTGATGTCTGCAAAAACAAAATAAAAACGCTGCGTGATACAGTTATGAAAATGCTGGCTGATTTAAACAGAACTTGTCATCATGTCTGAATCAGGATGAAAGGATGTTGACGGATTGAAAGATGTTGCTATTATCCTTCAATCCTTATAAAATCCTTCAATCCTGATTCTGAATCAGATAAAAGTATGAATGATAAACAACAAATCGGCGTTGTGGGCGATCATGCAAAAGTTGAAGGCGGAATCAATTTCGGAAGATGAAACAACTTTAAACGAGAGATAAAAGTATGGAAACGATCAGACAAACATGGACTATTCCTAAAAGTCGTCAGATTCACATTAATGTCAGACTGCCGGACTATATTCCGACCGGAGAAGCAGAGGTTGTTATGATAATCATGTCTGATAAAAAAAACAATAACAAACAGGCATTGATGAAATTGGCAGGCTGCTTGAAGGATTCTGAAACATTCAGAGATGATCCGGTCTCTGTTCAGAAAGCGTTGCGTGATGAGTGGGAATAAATACTTATCGGATACCAACATCATACTTGGGTATTTGAAAGGACAAAAAGGGATTCTCCGCTTTTTCAAAACGCGGTCAGATTCGGATATATTCTTTGCCAGTCAGATTACAAGAATGGAATTGCTTGGCTTTCCTGATATAACTGATGCAGAAGAAGATACAATAAAAACTTTTTTGTCTCTGATCGAGGTCTTGCAAATAACAGCAGAGATAGAAGAATGTGCTATCACTCTTCGCAGACAAACAAGGATGAAATTACCGGATTGTATTGTTGCGGCTACTGCCATTGAAAACGGATGCGTGTTGGTAACAAATAACAAAGATTTGGCTAAAAAACAAATAAACGGATTGAAAAGCATACAATCATTATAAAATCCTTCAATCCTGATTC
>DYRC01000145.1 GCA_020718925.1 Desulfonema limicola | reverse complement strand
TTTACATGCCGGAGAAAGCGCGACCTTTTCAGGTCCTAATTCGGTGAAAAATATCATCAGCCGCGTTACCGGCGGCAGTGCGTCATGGATTGACGGCAAACTGTCCACAACCATTCCGAATACAACGCTGCATTTTATCAATCCGGCGGGGGTGATGTTCGGTCTGAATGCGAATCTGCTCGACATCAACGGCGCGTTTAATCTCAATACCGAAATTTACATGAAAATGACGGAAGCGGAACTGCTCGGCTTGAATGATACGGGTGATTTTTATCCTCGCGGCATCATGGTTGACGGAACTATCGGTCATGCCGGAAAAACCGGATTGCAGGGACCGGAGTATGAGATCGGCGCCGAATTAGGAAAACAACAGGGCGCCAATCTTTTTCACAGCTTTTGGCAGTTCAATCTTCTTGCCGGAGAAAGCGCGACTTTTTCGGGTCCCGATTCGGTGAAAAACATTATCAGCCGCATTACCGGCGGTTCTCCGTCCTGGATTAACGGAAGAATCCTTTCGAGCATTCCGAATGCGGATTTTTATTTCCTCAATTCTTACGGCGTGATGTTCGGGCTTTATGCAACATTGAGTTTAGGCGGGTCTTTTCATGTCAGTACTGCCGATTATCTGAAGATGGGAGACGCCGAGCGGTTCTATTCAATGCCGATGGCAAATGAGGTATTGTCGGTTGCCGCGCCCAAAGATTTCGGATTTTTAAGCGATTATCCTGTAAAGATTTCATCCAAATATGCAAATCTGGAAGTCTCCGAAGGAAAGGATATTTCGTTGATCGGCGGAGCTATCGAACTCCGCAATACCACGCTGACAGTTCCCAAAGGCAGGGTATTTATCAAAGGACAGGGCAATGTTGATATATTGTCTGATTCGGGGATTCAACAGGAAGGCGGCGGCAGCATTGTTATCAGAGCCGAGCGGTTTACTATGGAAAACAGCAATTTTTCTGTTCATGCCTCAGATGATAACAACAGCCTGATTGATATTGATGCTGACAATATTTCTGTTAAAAATTCTTTCATACAGACTCAGCCTTCGGAAACAGGCAAAGGCGGAGATCTGATTTTCAATGCCAAAGAATCTGTATTGCTTTCTGATGAGACCAATATCAATACGCAGACTCAAAGCAGCAAAGATGCCGGAAATTTTCAGGTTACGGCAAATCGTATTTCTGTGGAAAAATCATATATCAGTACTTCTACATCAGGCGCGGGGCATGGCGGAGATGTTTTACTCAGCGCCGAAGATTCTGTATTCTGTTCTGACAGCACATTCTTTTCATCCTCTCTGAGCGCAGGAAATGCCGGAAATATTCGGATCAGAGCAAATATGATGGATATTAAACATTCAAATCTGCTGAGTTCGACTTCCGGCAGCGGACACGGAGGCGATGTCAGCCTTGATGCTCAGGAATCCGTATTGTTGTCAGATCAGGCGTTTATCAATTCACAGACGAACGGCACAGATGAAAATGCAGGAAACTCCGGCAATGTTTCTATGACCGCTAAAGATATTTCATTCACAAAAGGTGCAAATGTAACCACCTCAACCTATAACACAGGACATGGCGGTGATGTAACTATCACGGCTTCGGGGACAGTCAGTATCAAAGGAGATACCAGTGGAATTTCCACCAATACGAGCAATTTTACAGAAAGCGATGTCGGGGCAGGGGGAAATATCACGGTGACTGCTCAAACGCTGAATCTTTCCGAGAAAGCACGCATTGATGCCTCAAGTTTTCGCGGCGGAAAAGCCGGGAAAATTATTCTGAATGCTGCTGATATTTACATGGATAATGAATCCCGAATTATTTCCGAAAGCCCGTTAAAAAATGCGTATTCCGGTTTTGCAACTATTCAGGATCGCGATGACAATGTGCTGATAGCAGGCGATACAATCGTTATTCAGAACAGTTATAACGGAAAGTCGTCAAATCTGTATTATACAGGCAAAGGTCCTTTGCCGCTTAAAATATATCATATTGCCGATATGTCGGAATTGAACAGACTTTCCACCCAGGGGATTATCGCATTCGGAGATGTTGCCAAAGTTGCTGATGCAGGCAATGGCACACCGGGAACTTTTATTTGTTCGGATCCGTCAACGTCAGGATGGGTAAGATTTGATGAAAATAAGACAACGATTGTTGCAAATAGCAAAGACCTGACCGCGATCAACTATCAGTTTTATCCGAATGCTCAGGATGTTCCATACTCTTTGGGGGATGTGATTCGCGTTGCAGATACGGAAAATGGAAAAACCGGGCTTTATGTTTATACATACAGCAAAGCGGAGTGGGGGGCGTTTTCCAATATTATCCGGCTGAGTCATTTTACGGTTGAAAATTCCGGCGAATTGAGCAGCTTTACACAAAAATATTCGGTTTCAGACGGAGATACGATTTTTATAAAAGACAGCAAGTCCGAGTTTGTGTTCAATAATAACAGATGGATAAAGCTCAGAGACAATACGCATACGATTTCAGATTGGCAGGAATACGGAAAACTGATTTTTGTCAATGCGGGCAATGTTACGACTGTCAAAGACAGCGGAGCCGGAAATGCCCAAGCGTTTATCTATTCCGGAAATGATTGGATAACGCTGAATGACAGCTATTCGGTAGCAGCATTATCAGAGATTAATTCTGTGCCGTCTCAGACCGGAAATGTGGTGTATGTGGCAGATGACGGAACCGGAAAATCCGCGCAGTTTATGAATGCCGATGGTCAATGGCTGAAAATTCCCAAAGGTGATTCAGGAACCATTGAAATCAATGCGGATTCGCTGATAATGAAAAACAACAGCAAAATCAGTTCAAACACTCACGGAAACGGAGATGCGACAGATATTGCCGTGAATGTGAAACGCCTTGAAGCAGATTCAGGTTCTCATATTTCTTCCGAAAGCGACTCGGAATATTTCGGCGGGGATACCGGCAAAATCATCATCCATGCGGATGAATCCGTAAAGCTTTTCGGAAACAGCTATCTGACCACCAACGGCACAGATTCAGGCGGCGGCACAGTCAGCGTCTATGTGAACGATTTGCTTTATCTGCATAACAGCGATATTACCAGCAGCGTAAAACAGGGCGTGGGAAAAGGCGGAGATGTTGATATATCTTCAAAATTTGTTATTCTGAATCAGGGAAATATCAGAGCCAATGCCGGAGATGGCGATGGCGGCGCGGTGTTTATCCGTTCTGAAAATTTTTTAAAATCTGCCCAAAGCATGGTGGAAGCATCCTCAGCCAGAGGCAATCAGGGAACCGTGAACATTGACGCGCCGGATTTGAATCTGAGCGGCAGTCTGATATTTCTGCCCGGAAATTTCTTTGATGTCAGCCGCTGGGCGTCAACGCCGTGCGAGGCGCGATCCGATGAGCCGGAAAGCCGCTTTGAAGTCCGCACCCATATTCTTCACCCCGTACCATTCGGAGAATTGCCATGATGTCCAACGGCATATTTTTTTGTGATATGGAGAATGTTGATATTGCTTTCTTTATTTGACATATCTGAAAAATCTCCCTATAAAAGATTCTGAACATGACGCCCCTTTGACCAAAATTTAAGCTGGGAGGATAGGCTTTGAATAAAAAATTTATGCCCGTATTATGTATGATAGGTTTTCTATGGGTTGCGGCAATTACAAACGCGGATGAAAGCACACTTCCGCCGCTCAACAGCGATGATACGCAGTTGTCTTCGCTCGGAAAAGTTTTTGTCAGAAAATTCAAATTGGAGGGTAATACTGTATTTTCCGAAAAAGACCTTGCGCCGATTCTGTCTCCTTTTGAAAACCGGGAAATCACCGCCGAAGAGCTTCAGGAAGTGAAAAATAAAATCACCCGCTTTTACATTGACAACGGCTATATCACTTCCGGCGCGGTGGTTCCTGATCAGAAGATGGAAGATGGTGTGGTTACTCTGAAAATCATCGAAGGCAGACTCACGCAGATCAATGTGTCCGGGAACAAACGGCTCCGTTCCGGCTATGTGAAAAAGCGGGCTGAACTGGCTGCCGGAAATGAACCTTTGAACATAAATACCTTGCAGGATCGTCTCAAACTGATCAAACAGGATCCTCATATTGATACCATCAATGCCAATCTGAGTCCGGGACTTAAACCGGGTGAATCTCAGTTGGATATTGAGATAGAGGAACTGCGACCGTATCATCTGAGCATGAGATTCAACAATCACAATTCGCCCAACATCGGGGCATATCGGGGTGAATTTGAGTTGTCGCATAACAATCTGACCGGGTTGGGAGATAGTCTTACCGCACAGTATGATATTACGGAAGGGCTGGATGATTACTCAATTGAATACAGTATTCCGTTCACGCGGCGCGATACCACGCTCGCGCTGAAAACGGATCGCGCAGACGCCATCGTCGTGGCAGCGCCTTTTGACAAACTCAATATTGAAAGCCAGACCAAGACCTATTCGGCAGCCGTGCGTCATCCTTTTTTCAAAAACCTTGCCCGTGAGATTTCGGCAGAGATTAAATTAGAAAAGCGGGACAGCGAAATAAAGTTCACGGAAAAAGGCGTTGCATTTTCCGAAGGTGTGCCTGACTATAATCAGGAAAACAGCGGACAGACGACCGTATCTGTGCTGCGTGTTTCTCAGGAATGGGTGGAGCGAAGCATGACACAGGTGATTGCGGTGCGCTCCACCTTCAGTTTCGGGCTTGATTTGTTCAATCCGACAATCAACGAAACCGGACCGGACGGACGGTTTTTTACATGGCTGGGACAATTCCAATGGCTGCGGCGATTTGACTTTCTGAATAGTCAGACATTGTTCAGAACAGATTTCCGGTATTCAGATAAGCCGCTTCTTCCGGTGGAAAAATTTGCCATCGGCGGCGCTATGACGGTTCGCGGGTATCGGGAAAATCAGATCACTACGGATAACGGACTGATAAGTTCTCTGGAGTGGCGCGTACCGATTATGAAACTGAAAATGCCCTGGTTAAGCAAAGGGAAAAATGACGGCGAAATTCAGTTATGTCCGTTTTTTGACTGGGGGAGCGGATGGAACACGGACAGCCCTGATCCGGATCCGAAAGAAATTTACAGTGTCGGACTGGGCGCACGATGGGCAGTGAACAAAGATATCCGGGCTGAAATTTACTGGGGCAAGTCGCTGAAAAGCGTAGAGGGTTCTGATGAACATGACCTTCAGGATGACGGCATTCATTTTCTAATCAGCGCGGATATATTTTAAAGGAAGTGCAAAATGCAAAATGCAAAGTGCAAAATATCGTTAATCATCATGCTTCTGTTTTTATGCGGCGCCTACTCTGCGTATGCGGAAGATGCGGACAGTCTGATTTCCGAAGGAAAAGCATTTTATCAGCAAAGAAAATTCGAGCAGGCGGCACTGTCTTGGCAAAAGGCGTGCAGTCTGCTTAACAAAGAAAAAGAACCCGGAAAATATCTGGAAACCATCACGAATCTGGCTTCGGCATATCAGAATCTGGGCTATCACAAAAGAGCGTTGACCGTATTCCGGGATGCGCTGCCGGTTCTCAAAAAGAGTCAGGACAGAAACCGGAATATCATGTTTCTCAACGGGTTAGGAGATTTGTATCTGTCTTTGGGTGAAAAAGACGAGGCTGACAAATACCTGTCCGAGAGCGTGGAACAGGCGCGTCAGGCAGATCATCGCGCCATATCGGCAAACACCCTGAACACTGCGGGAAATGCGCTTGCCGCAGACGAAAACTATGAGGGCGCGCTGGCGGCTTATGAAGAAGGGGTGGAGGAAAGTGTTAAGTGTCAGGTGTTAAGTGTTAAGTGCGATGAATTGAAGGCGGGGCTGCTGCTCAATATTGCGCGGGTTATTTTTCTTGAAGGAAACGATAAAGATATTGTTCCGGCGTTTGATGCGGCTGCGGTAGAGATTGAAAACCTGCCGGATTCTTATGAAAAATCTTCATATCTCATTTCTCTGGGATTGCTTGCCCGAAAGATTCATAAAAATATGCCGAATACTCAGATAATGCGTAAAGCGGTCAGGGCATTGAACTCGGCGGCGGAAATTGCCCGAAAATCCCAAGATGATCAGGCGCTTTCCTCTGCTTACGGCTATCTGGGGCAGATATACGAAGATGAAAAACGCTATACAGAGGCTATGACGCTGACGCGCAAAGCGGTGTTTTTCGGGCAGCAGGGAAAATATCCGCAGATATTGTATCTTTGGCAATGGCAAATCGGAAGATTGTTCAAAGAGATGGGAAATATTGAAGAAGCGGTTAAATCCTACAAAAATGCCGTTGAAACCTTAACGCCTATTCGTCAGGAATTGTTAAAAGGATACCGGGGCAGTCGTCAGGATGCGTTCAATCAAAGCGTTAAGCCGGTGTATTTCGGATTGGCAGATTTGATGCTCAGACAGGCAGACCAGTTACAAAATAGTTCTTCAGACCCTGCTGCTGTCCAAAATAAGCTGATAGAAGTTCAGGATATTATTGAATCACTCAAAGCTTCGGAATTGCAGGATTTTTTTGGCGATGAATGCGTCATAGCCATGCAGAAAAAGCTGTCATCGTCTGATCGCCGCACGCCTCCCAAAACTGCGATTCTGTATCCCATTGCGATGGCGGATAGGCTGGTGCTGCTTGTCTATCTGCCGGATGGCATAAAGCAGTTCAGTGTTCCTGTATCTTCAGATACGCTTAAACAGCGCGCGCTGCTTTATCGGCAGAGATTGCAGACCCGACCGAATAACCGATTTCTGCATGAATCATGGCAGTTGTATGACTGGCTGATCCGTCCCATTGAAAAAGAATTGGATGCCATTCAGGCAGATACCCTGATTGTCGCACCGGATGGACCTCTGCGGCTGTTTCCGTTTTCAACGCTTAATGACGGAAAGCAATTTCTGATAGAAAAATATGCGATTGCAACGATTCCGTCTATCACACTCACGGATTCCAAACCCGTAGAAACAGACTATACACGGATTCTGTTAAGCGGTCTTTCTGACGGGGTGCAGGATTTTTCTCCGCTGCCGAGCGTTACAGCCGAACTCAGAGACATCAAAGAAATCATGAGCGGCAAAATACTGATACAGAATAAGGACTATACGATTGATAATCTGACGGCGGCGTTTAAGAAAGAACCTTATTCAATTGTGCATCTGGCAACGCATGGCGTATTCGGCGGATCGCCTGAAGAATCGTTTCTGCTGACATACAACAGCAAGCTGACAATGAATAAGCTGGAGGAGTTGATCAAACAGAGCCGCTTTCAGGAAAATCAGGTGGAACTCCTTACATTGAGCGCGTGTCAGACCGCTTTGGGCAATGAACGCGCCGAATTAGGGCTTGCCGGTGCGGCAATCAAGGCAGGCGTGAAAAGCGTCATTGCAACGCTTTGGTTTGTGGATGATGAAGCCACATCTTTGGCAATCCGGGAAGTTTATCGCCAACTGAGAACACCGGGCATGTCAAAAACAAAAGCATTGCAGAATGCTCAGAAAAAGCTGCTTGCCCAGTTACGGTATCGCCATCCCTTGTATTGGGGACCGTTTTTGTTAATCGGAAACTGGTATTAGACAAAAGGAGGAAACTTTTATGAAAGATAAAACTTTAAGCAATGTATGGCTTACAATGTTGTCCTCGTTATCCTTCATTTTTTTTGCACTTTGCACTTTGCACTTTACACTTTCTTCCTGCGCTGCGGAACAGCCGGTATCGGAAACCGCTGTCAGCGATGACGCGCCGGTTTATGTCCCGCCTGTCCCGAATGCCGAAATACGCAGAAGAGAAGGCGGAGATTTAGGCGGCGCTGGCGGAAGCGTGAGTCGCGGAGTGAGCCGGGGTGTAAGTCGCGGCGTGAGCAGAGGGGTAAGTAGGGGTGTCAGTCGCGGTGTGAGCAGAGGCGTCAGTCGCGGAGAGGAGACCGGCGGCGGACATTCGGCACATGGAACAGACGCGCCTACACCGTCTCTGATGATACCGCTTGCTTCGGAGCATACCGGATATACGATAAATAACCAGCCGGAATTGTGGTGGTATCTTTCTGACCCATGGCCCGGTAAAATCGAATTTACCATCAATGAAACAGGTTCGCCTGAACCGGTGTTTGAAACGCAGATTGACGGACCTGCAAAAAAGGGAATTTATAAAATCAGTCTCAGCGATTATCATATCACGCTCAAACCGGATGTCGAATATGAATGGTTTCTGACCATTGTGCCTGATGCTGTTGAACGATCCGGTGATTTTCTGGCAAGCGCAACGATAAAATATGTCCCGCCGCCGGGAACTTTGCCGGAGCAGTCGAAGCGTATTTCAAAAGACAAACCTCCGCGTGTTTATGAGAAAGATGGCTTTTGGTATGTGGAAAAACCTTTGCCGGATCCGCCGAAAAAATCATACCATGCCTATGCGAAAGAAGGCTATTGGTATGATTCGATTGCGATTCTTTCCGAGCTGATTGAAGAAAAACCGGATAATCCGGTATTCAGATCGCATCGCGCCGCTTTGCTCAGACAGGTCGGACTTTCAAAAGCAGAATAAATTGAAGATTATCTTGACATTTTCAGCGTGAATCTTTTAAAAAGTAATACCCCTCCCCCGACCCCTCCCCGAAACGGAGAGGGGAGAAATCAGAAGACTCCCCCCTTCCCTTCCAGGGAAGGGGGGCAGGGGGGTTAGGTTAGAAAAGGAGAGCAATTTATGTTAATCGCAGCAATCGTTGTGTTAAGCCTCATCATCGGGCTTTTGGGCAAAAATCGGAAATTCGGGTTTTGGGGATATTTTTTCGGATCAATCCTTCTGACGCCGATTATGGGTGTTCTGCTGGTTTTGCGTCTGATGAAAAACCGGAGACTGCGGAACTGGCGACCGTGAAAGTTGAATAACATGGCAGCCATCAATCTATTCTGTCTTCCGTTCGCAGGCGGAAGCTATTATGCGTATCGGGAATTTGAAAGATATTTAAGCGAAGGCATCCGATTTCTGCCGCTTGATCTTCCGGGGCATGGCAAACGCCTGAAAGAGCCTCTGCTGACCAATCTGCATGACATGGCTGATGATATATTCCGTCAGATAGAGAGCGCATTTAATGAGCCTTATGTTATTTACGGACACAGCATGGGCGCTGCGCTGGCATATCTCGTGGCACAGAAAGCCGCGACAAAAAAAATGCCGGAACCTCTGCATCTGTTTCTGACAGGAAGGCAGGCGCCGTCTGTTGCGAGCAAAGAAAAAGACGCCTACCTGCTTCCAAAACAGGAATTTATCCGAAGACTTGACGAATATGGCGGAATCCCGAAAGAAATCCTTGCGGAAAAAGACCTGCTTGATTTTTTCGAGCCGATTATCAGAGCCGACTTTCAGGCTATCGGAACATATATTCAAACAGAAAACGACATTCAGCCTCTGAATATACCGATAACGGTGATGATCGGACTCAATGATACCACGACATATCAGGAAGCTCTTAAATGGCAGGAAGTTAGCCTGAAAAAAATCATCCTGAGACAATTTCCGGGCGGACATTTTTTTATTTTTGAACATACTGCGGATATTTGCAGAATCATCTCACGGACGATATGGGAATCTGTGAGAACGTGATATGGGTGTTATATGCCTCTTTCGATAAACCGCTTTCAGAAGCGTGTTGGCAATATTATCTTGCCAAAGTTCCACTCAATCTTCAGAACAAAATTCTATCCTATCACCGCTGGCAGGACAGGCAAGCCGGTTTATTCGGAAAATTGCTATTATCCCAAGGATTGAAACTGGTAGTGGTATTTTTTAAACTGATAAACTTTTATTATAGTAGTCAATAAATA
>DYRC01000011.1 GCA_020718925.1 Desulfonema limicola | reverse complement strand
TACCTCAGCCTTTGATATTTCTGTTAAAAACTGCCGAATCTGCGTTTCACGATAAACTTTATGGAGACCTTTGACGATTTCCATAACACTCAGCATTGAAACGGTATAGCGACCCAATACCGCATGATATTCTTTTGCTCTTTTCGCAATATTCAGATTTTTCCATTTGAGAATTTCCGAAAAAATATCCGTATCCAAAAGAACTTTATCCATTTTCGCCATACCTCAGAGGATCACATTCACGCGCCTGCATTGCCCATTCCACGACCTGATCCATCAGTTCTGCGTCATCTGCAAACATGCCTGCAAGCGTATCTTTTTTAGCAGGCTTAGGAATTTCTGATTTCAATTTCAGCATTTTAAGCAGATTCTTGACGATTTTTGAATCGAAAACCTCACATTCCGCATTGATGTCTTCGGGGATTCTGATAACGAGTGTTCCCATAGCTGCCTCCTTTTTCTGATTATCTTTTCATACAGCCTTGTATATCAGAATATGTCTTGAATAAAAAGCCTGATTTGAATATATTCCAAATCTGAGTCTGACAATTTGAAAATAATATCGAAATTGAAAATATGCCAAAACGAACTGACATCAAGAAAATTCTGATGATCGCCATGATACAACTTGGAAATTGGCGGGGTTTATGATAATATCTTAATCAAATATCTTTTGAGGTGAAAAACATGAAAATAGTTGTTATTGATGAAAAATCTCCTTATTTGGAAAAAGTCATCAATTTAGGAGACGCTAATAAAAACACACTAGGTCTGCTTCCACGAGAAGCTTTTAAAGCTCTTGCCGCTCAAAGATTAATACTTTGTGCTTTAGATGAAAAAGATAATCTTTGCGGATATTTATTGTATGGAATAAATAAGAAAGATTCTTTCTATTATATAAGTCATTTATGTGTTGAAAAATCTCTGAGAAGGAAGGGAATTGCAGAAGCATTATTTGAAGAATTAAAAAAACTGACGCAGAAACACTTTAAAGGAATCAGAGTTCATTGTCGAATTGACTATAAAGAAGATAGACTATGGCCAAGGCTGGGCTTTTTTGCAAGACATGAAATACCCGGAAAAAGTAAAGATGGAAGCATAAAAACAGTATGGTGGTATAATTACGGTTATCCTACTCTTTTCAGTGATGCTGATGAACAAAGAACTCAGTCAAAGCTTAAAGTTGCAATTGATGCAAATATTTTTTATCAACTTCAGGAAACTCCGTCAGATAAAAATGAAGAAGCTCAGGCGTTATTAGCTGACTGGCTGCAAGAAAATATCGAATTATGTCTCACAGTCGAGATTTATAACGAAATAGAGCGAAATAAAAATGAGCATGAACGAAAGCAAAATCGTATATTTGCAGATAAATTTATGAGTTTTCAACCTTCATCTGATGATAAGTTTTCAGAAGTTTGTAAGGATTTGCAATCATTTTTCTCCCCAAAAATGAGCGAAAATGATAAATCTGATTTGCGCCATTTGGCTCGGACAATTGCTGCCGATGTGCAGTTTTTTATTACGCAGGATGAAGGGCTGCTTAAAAAATCTGAAGACATCTATGAGAAATTCAAGGTTCAGATTATTCGTCCTTCCGATTTGATTATTCAACAGGATTCTCTTCTCAGAGATGTGAAATATCAACCCGCCTTGTTAGCTGGTTCTCATATCAATATTAAACGTATTACTCTTAAAGAAATTGCTTTTTCAGACGCTTTTCGCTTTCACCAAAAAGAAAAAAAATCAGTATTTAACAAAAAAATAAGTCTCTGTCTGTCTGATCCCCGAAGCTTTCAAGCAGATATTATACAGGACAGAGATCGTTCTTTAGCTTTAAGAATATATAATCGCTCTGAAGCAAAAGAAATGGAAATTCCTGTTCTTCGGATTCCGCAAGGTTCGCTTTCGGCAGTTTTGGCAAGGCATATTGTTTTTCAAGCTGTTATGGCATCATCAGAGGAAGGGCGCATACTGACCAAAGTTACGGATAATTATTTATCAGAAGAAATCATTGATGCGCTCATAGAAAATGGTTTCGTTTATATTAATGATATTTGGGTAAAAGTAAATCTTCCGATTGTTGCAACAAGCAAAGAGCTTATTTCAGAACTTAAATCCTACAAAAGTTTATTACCGCAATATTTTGATAATATATCTGAATTAATTGAAAAATCTGTTTCAGATAATAATATTGAATTGCTGATTAAAATAGAGCGTTCTTTATTTCCTGCAAAAATTACCGACATCAATATCCCTGTTTTTATGATTCCCATCAAAGACAGATGGGCAATGGAGCTTTTTGATACGGAAATAGCGGGGCAATCTTTATTCGGAGCCGAACCTGCGTTGATGCTGAATACGGAAAATGTGTATTATCGTGCAAGCTATCCTAAAATACTTTCTGCACCAGCCCGAATATTATGGTATATCAGTAAAAGCAAAAATTATCAGGGAGATCAATCTATAAGGGCTTGTTCTTATGTCAATGAAGTTATTATTGATACGCCAAAAAAATTGTTTTCAAGGTTTCAAAGACTTGGTGTTTATAAATGGAAAGATGTCTTTGAAACAGCAGATAAAGACATTAATAAAAAAATTATGGCATTTCGGTTTAGTCATACAGAACTTTTCAAAAATCCGATTTCTTTAGGATTTCTTAAAAAAATCTGGCTTGAGGAAGACAAAAAGAAGTTTTCTCCGCCACAGTCTCCTATGTCCATGCCGATTCAACATTGTTTTCACATTTACAGGATAGGAATGGGATACGATAACAGAGGTGTCTTATGCTGAATAACGCAATCTTACTGTCTATTCGTCCGCAATATGCGAATAAGATATTTGAAGGCAGAAAAAGAGTCGAACTGAGGCGGATTTGTCCGAAATATATCAAAAAAGGCGATTTGGTTCTGATATATGTTTCCTCGCCGGTAAAATCTCTTTGCGGAGCTTTCCAAGTAGATAAAGTTGTTGAAAAACCTTTGTCAGAACTTTGGAAAGCTGTAAAAGGCAAAGCCGGAGTCAGCCGTAAGGAATTTAATCAGTATTATCAGGGGCTATCTGTCGGCAGCGCTATTTTTTTCAATAATGTATGGGAACTTTCATCTCCGATAGAGCTTCGGGAGTTAAGAGAACAGATGACGGATTTTCAGGCGCCTCAGAACTTCCGTTATGCAACTGCCGATGATCTGATTTCTATACAACCTGCTGAATTTATGAATCTGTTTACTCTGAAACCGTTGGGGAAACAAGTTAAACAACTGAAACTTTTGCAACAATAATGTGATTTTGAAAATACGCCGAAACGAACTGACATCAGGAAAATTCTGATGTTCATATAATATCAAGGAGTTATTTATGGAAAGTGTATGTGCGAGCGAATTGAGATCGAATCTGACAGAAATTCTGAGAAGAATCGAATCAGGCAGAATTATCAATATCACTCTGCGAGGTCGTGAAGTGGCAAAGCTGATTCCGCCGGATAACAAGGCGGAAAAAGCGAGAAAAAAACTTGAGGAACTTCGCAAGACAGCTTTTGTAGGGGATGTGCTTTCTCCGATTGAGGAAGAATGGGAATGTATGAAATGATTGTTGCAGACACCCATATTATCATTTGGAATGCGTTGAAACCTGAAAAACTTTCTGAAAAAGCAAAAGATGCTATTTTCAGAGCCAATCAGAGAAACGGCATCATATTTTGTGAAATTTCTTTATGGGAAATTGCTATGCTGATGAAAAAACAAAGAATTCAAGTGAATAGCAGCTATAAGGAATTCATCAGACTGCTTTTTGAAGCAAATAATTATATTCTTCAAGGGATTACGCCTGAAATAGCTGAAGTTTCGATACAATTTGATTCGAATGTAGGTAACGATCCGGCTGACAGAATTATTGCTGCCACATCTCTTGTTAAAAATACTCCTTTGCTTACCGCTGACAAAAATTTGAGAAAAGCGAAAGCTATCACCACGATTTGGTGATCAGGATAAATATCATGCCAAAACGAACTGACATCAGGAAAATTCTGATTATCGGGGCTGGACCGATTATTATCAGTCAAGCCTGTGAATTTGACTATTCCGGTACGCAAGCGTGCAAAGCCTTGAAAGAAGAAGGCTATGAAGTCGTACTCATTAACAGCAACCCTGCCACCATCATGACGGATCCTGAAACCGCTCATCGCACGTATATTGAGCCGGTGATTCCCGAAGCGGTGGCAATGATTATCGAAAAAGAGCGTCCTGACGCGCTGCTGCCGACTTTAGGCGGGCAGACCGGACTCAATACTGCCGTCAGAGTGGCAGAAATGGGCGTGTTGGAAAAATTCGGCGTGGAAATGATCGGCGCGTCCGTTCATGCCATCAAAAAAGCCGAAGACCGGGATTTGTTCCGCCAAGCTATGACCAAAATCGGGCTTAAAATTCCTGAAAGCGGCATTGCAACGGATATGGACATGGTTTGGAAAATCGTTGCGGACATCGGCTATCCGATTATTGTGCGCCCCAGTTTTACGCTGGGCGGCACGGGCGGCGGCGTGGCGTATAACCCCGAAGACCTTGAACTCATGGCAAAAGCCGGATTGGACGCGAGCCTGATTCATCAGATCATGCTGGAGCAGTCGGTTTTGGGCTGGAAAGAGTATGAACTTGAGGTCATGCGGGACAAAAACGACAACGTGGTGATTATCTGCTCTATTGAAAACCTTGATCCGATGGGCGTTCACACAGGCGACAGCATCACGGTCGCGCCTGCCCAGACGCTTTCGGACAAAGAATATCAGATGATGCGGGATGCCTCTATTGCCATTATGCGCGAAATCGGCGTGGATACCGGCGGCTCCAACGTGCAGTTTGCCATCAATCCGAAAAACGGCGACATGATAATTGTGGAAATGAATCCGCGCGTGTCCCGGAGTTCTGCGTTGGCATCCAAAGCTACGGGCTATCCGATTGCCAAAATTGCGGCAAAATTGGCGGTGGGCTATACGCTGGATGAAATTCCCAATGATATTACCGGTGAAACTATGGCGTCATTTGAGCCTACACTGGATTACTGCGTGGTCAAAATTCCGCGCTGGACATTTGAGAAGTTCCCAGAAACCAAAGATTATCTGACAACCGCCATGAAATCTGTGGGCGAAACCATGTCTATCGGCAGAACTTTCAAAGAAGCATTGCAGAAAGGCTTACGGTCTTTGGAAATCGGGCGGCACGGATTCGGCGCGGATGGAAAAGATTTTACGCATCTGGACGGAAAAATCCCGACGATTTCTGAAATTGAGCAGAAGCTTGCTACGGCAAATTCTCAGCGCATTTTTTATCTGCGGCACGCGCTCAAGGCAAAAATTTCTATTGATACGATTTATGAACTGACCGGCATTGACCCTTGGTTTTTGTATCAGTTTGAGCAGATTCTGGATATGGAATCTCAGCTTACACAATCCCCTCTTGAGAGGGGCAGGGGTGTGGACTGCGCGTGTGACACACCCCTAACCCCTCTTGAGAGGGGAATGCCCGACCCCGAATTGCTCAGAAGAGCCAAATCATTCGGATTTTCCGATATTCAGATTGCTCATCTTGTCGGAAGTACGGCGGAAGATATTGAAAAGCATCGGAAAAGTCTTGGCATTCGTCCGGTGTATAAGCTGGTGGATACCTGCGCCGCAGAATTTGTTGCCGCAACGCCTTATTATTACTCGACTTATGAGGAAGAAAACGAAGCCAGAGTGTCGGATCGCAAAAAAGTAATGATTCTGGGCGGCGGTCCTAATCGCATCGGTCAGGGCATTGAGTTTGATTATTGCTGCGTTCATGCCTCGTTTGCATTAAGAGAAGAAGGCGTTGAAAGCATCATGGTCAACAGCAACCCGGAAACCGTCAGCACAGATTATGACACATCGGATAAGTTGTATTTTGAACCGCTGACCCGTGAAGACGTGCTTCATATTGTGGAAACTGAAAAGCCGATGGGCGTGATTGTTCAGTTCGGCGGACAGACGCCGCTCAATCTTGCGGTTCCGCTGCATAAAGCAGGTGTGCCGATTTTAGGAACTCAGCCGGAAAGCATTGATCGGGCAGAAGACCGGGAATTGTTTCAGGTCATGCTGAAAAAACTCGGATTGAAGCAGCCGGAAAACGGCACGGCAATCAATGTCGAAGAAGCAGTCAAAGTGGCGGAAACCATCGGCTATCCGGTGATTGTTCGCCCGTCTTATGTGCTGGGCGGCAGAGCCATGAAGATTGTTTATGACCAAAAAGACCTTGAAAACTTCACCAAGCTTGCGATTTTAGCGTCTCCGGGGCATCCGGTGTTGATTGACCGGTTTTTGGAAGATGCGATGGAAGTGGATACGGATGCGATTTCAGACGGACAAACAACGATTATCGGCGGAATTATGGAGCATATTGAAGAGGCGGGCATTCATTCCGGCGATTCTGCCTGTGTTTTGCCGCCGCACAGCATCAGTCCGTCCATGATTGAACAAATCACAAATGCCACTAAAGCCATGTCTGCGGAACTCAAGGTCATCGGGCTAATGAATGTGCAGTATGCCATCAAAGACGATCAGTTGTATGTGCTTGAAGTCAATCCCAGAGCCTCGCGCACGATTCCGTTTGTGAGCAAAGCCACCGGTGTGCCTTTGGCAAAATTGGCAACTAAGGTCATGCTTGGCAAAACACTTGCAGAATTGGGATTGACCAAAGAAATCATTCCACCGCATATTTCGGTCAAAGAAGCCGTGATGCCGTTTGACCGATTCCCGGATGTGGATACGCTTCTGGGTCCTGAGATGAAATCCACCGGCGAGGTCATGGGCATTGATACAGATTTCGGGCTGGCGTATGCAAAGGCGCAGTTGGGCGCGGGGCAGAAGCTGCCGACTTCCGGCGCGGTGTTTATCAGTGTGCAGAATCGGGATAAAGCTGCGATGCTCCCGGTGGCAGTTCAATTTCAAAACATGGGATTCAGGATCATCGCAACTGACGGAACATCTGCATTTCTGAAAGCCAACGGAATTGCCAACCGGCGCATCAATAAAGTGTCAATAGGCAGACCGCATGTGGTGGATGCGATTAAAAATAAAGAAATTCAATTAGTAATCAACACCGGACCCGGCTTTGAAACATTGCAGGATGGCTACATGATTCGCCGGGCAGCGATCAAGTTCGGCATTCCTTATACCACAACGATTTCCGGCGCAATTGCCATCAGTCAGGGAATTGCTTCGCTCAAAGAAAAAACGCTGTCTGTGAAAAGCGTTCAGGAGTATAATACCGATTCGCTATCAAAGCACCCATCCCCCGCCCCCTCCCCGAAACGGAGAGGGGAGTACTGATGACGTCTCCCCCTTCCCTTTCAGGGAAGGGGGCCGGGGGGTTAGGTGATACAAACATCATCATTCGGGGTTTGTTTTCAATCTGAGAGTTTATTGATAAATTTTCGGGTTTTCATTTTCAAGCCTTTGCCGGGAAGAGTCATCAATGTTGATGTGCCGTGAGCGACCAGAACGCCGTTGCTATCATAAACATTTGCTTCCGCATAACTGATGGTATTCCCGGACCGGATGGCATGTCCATCGGCTTTCAATTTCCCGCTAATTACCGGTTTGAGATAATTGAGTTTCAGATCAATATTGACCAGTCCCGCATCTTCGGGGATACGCATAAACACCGCCCAGAATGTTGCAGTATCTATCAGCGTAGCCAATACTCCGCCGTGAACAATACCGTAAGGCTGAAGATGGCATTTGCCGGCTTCCAACGCTATAATTGCCCTGTCCATGTCAATATCCGCGAGATGCATGGACATGTGGCTGGGATACGGACTATTGTTCACGATGCGGATCAATTCGCGGATATATTCGGGATTGGGCAGTAACATATTTTTTCCTCTCTGTAAGCTGCTTCCTTTATCAGTTTGTCAGAAGCGGCTTCAATGCCGATAAATTCATTGCGAAAATCCCGATAATTGAGAAAAAGCGACAGGCGCGTCTCAAAATCTCCGTTAGGATATTCTTTCAAAATAGAATTTATGTTCATCATATCTTTACCTCCCTGTTGTGATTTTTTTGCTTAAGAATCATCCTGAATCGTGAATATCACTTGACAGCATAAAGCAAAAGAGGCATAAATGACAAATAACATGCAAAAAGAGACATTATCTGTAACAGGAGAAGATATATGGCTAAAATTACCTTTATTGCTTATGACGGGTGCATGTTTTCAGGTATTGCGGGGCTGATGGATGCTCTTTCGATTGCTGATTTATGGCATCAGAGATTTGAAAAAGACCTGACATCGCACGATTCCTTATTTAACATGGAAATTGTCAGTCTGAACGGAAAACCGTTTTTAACCAATCGCAATATCAGGATTCACCCGGATCGGAGTATGGAAGATGTTGAAAACACAGATATTATTTTAATTCCACCCTATTTGTTCGGCACGCATCCTCTGCCGAAAGGGATGTCGGACATATTGCAGTGGCTTATCAGGCATTATCATCAGAATACCCGAATCGGCGCATTATGTACCGGCGTATTTGTTCTTGCTATGACCGGGCTGCTGGATGGAAAAATCGCTACAACAAACTGGCAGGTTATCAAAAAGTTCAGACAGCAGTTTCCGAATGTCCGCCTGAAACCGGAACGGATTCTGACTGAAGACAGCGGGCTGATCTGTTCGGGAGCGGTAACCTCGCTTTATCAACTGGCTTTGTATGTAATTGAAATATTTGGCTCCGAGAGCCTTTCATGTGCGTGTTCCAAGGCATTACTGATAGACCCCAGCCGTACCACCCAGATGCCGTATATGCTCACAAAATTTCGGAAAAAACACGGCGACCGGGAGATTCTGAAAGCTCAGGAATGGATGAAGGAGCATCATGCTGATAATATCTCTGTTGATGAGGCTGCGCGATATGCGGGCTTGAGTCCCCGGCATTTCAAGCGGCGATTTAAAAAAGCAACCGATGAACTTCCTTTGGCGTATTTGCAGCAAATAAGACTGGAGAGTGCCAAAAAAAAGCTGGAAACCACCAGCGACAACATAGACGATATTACTCGTCAGGTCGGCTATGAAGACAGCAGCACATTCCGGCGTCTGTTTAAAAAATATACAGAGCTGTCTCCACGTGAGTATAGAGACAAATTCAGCGTCTGCCGGAATTATCACAAATAACCTCAACGTGCTGACTTGAAAGAAAAGAACTTTTCTGTTAAAAGTATTCAAACAGAAAGGGAGAAACAGAAATGACAATCAGAAAGGTGTTTTTCGGGGTTTTGAGTCTTCTGGCATGTATGCTGATAACTGCAAATTTTTCTATTGCAGATACCGGCAAAAAGAAAGTGGTGATTATCCGCTACCGATTGCCGCCGGATGACTACAGCGATGTCGTGAAACATTTCAAAAAAGAAATGACTTCAAAGGGGTATGAGGAGGGGAAAAATATTGAGTATGTTGATTTCCTGACATCAACAGGAGATCAGAGTTCCGCTCCTGAAGTTGAAGCCTGTGTAGAACAGCATAAGGATTCGGCTGACGGGTTTGTTACCTGCGGCTGGGTAGGTGCGGTTGTGCGGAATAAATTGAAAAACACAAAGATTCCGCAGGTTTTCACATTTGTTTTCCAGCCAGTCGGTGAAATTATGGCGGGCGGCAAGCTTGATAAACCTTCCGGCTCCAATGTTACGGGCGTATATCTGATGTATCCTCCGGATAAAATTATCCGTCTTGTGAAAATGATATTGCCAGCGGCTAAAAAATACGGCGTTGTCGGTGATTCGCGTGTGCCAGCTGATCGTTTTTTCAAAAAATGGTATGAAGAAACTACGACAGAGCAGCGGCAGGGCGTGGAATTTATCTATTTTGATTTGGCAGACGGGGTTGAGAAAGTAGCGTCAGCCATAAAACAATCCGGAGTTGAAACTTTCGGCGGCGGGGTTGCCATTCGCAGACCGGAATTTGCGACTCTTTTCAAATTGGGAATCCCTGTCATCGGTCCGAAACTTGACTTGATGGAACCTGAGAAAATAAAAGCAACGGATGATCTTGTCGGGCATTACAATCCCTTTGATATGTGCGGTATTCAGGCGGCAAGAATTATGTCCGATGTGCTTGGGGGAAAGAAGAAAATCGAAGAGATTGTTCCTCAGCCGGTGGAAAAACAGATCGTTTATGTGAATCTTGATGCTGCAAAACGACTGGGCATTAAAATTCCTCTGGATCTGCTGAAAAGCGCGAACATTGTCATAAAATAAACACATTCAAAAGGCGATGTCCATGAAAAACTTTCGGGAGAAAAGACTGGGGACGCTTTCGATAAAAGTCAGAGTCAATCTTACCATAAGCATTCTGTTGATAACCGTGTTCGTTGTTCTGACGATCATAGGCGCAAGCTCTATCAATTCGGTGATACAACACATGGGGAATGAATTGCTGTCCGAGCATTTGGATAGATATTTACAGAAACTTCAAGCTGCTGCCAAAATTCTTAAAGATGTGGGGCTTTCAGACGACAAGGAACAAACGGAGAATGCCAAAAAAGAAATGATTGTGCAGATCAGAAAATTCAGATATGAGAAAACAGGATTCATTCATATCATTGACTCAAAAGGCGAGATTATCTATCATCCGGCTGCTGAGACGGCTGATTTGGCGCATATCCGGGAGATAATTCGGCAAAAAAAAGGACTTTACTCATATCGCTCAACCGATGGGAAGATGAGCGTTTCAACATTTGTTTACTTTCCGGAATGGGATTGGTTTCTTTGTCTGGAGATTGCCGAAAGCGAGCATTTTGATGCGCGGGATGTCTTCATCAGGAAAGCCCTGATATTTGTGGGGTTCGGATTTGTCATTTCTATGATGCTGGGCTGGTTCATCAGTTCTTCAATTACCGGAGATTTAAAGAAGGTTATTCAAAAGCTTTCCGGAAGTTCCGTTCATATCGGATCAGCTTCGGATATTGTGGCATCTTCAAGTCAGTCCTTAGCAGAATGCGCTTCGACTCAGGCGGCTTCTGTTGAAGAAACATCTTCTTCGCTGACAGAGATGCTCTCCATGACCAGACAGAATGCGGATAATTCCGTTCAGGCAAACCGTCTGATGAAAGAAGCGGATCAGATTGTGCTTCAGGCAAACGACTCTATGACAAAGCTGACAGCTTCGATGTCGGATATTTCCGGCGCAAGCAAAGAGACATTCAAAATCATCAAAACCATAGATGAGATTGCGTTTCAGACCAATCTTCTGTCTCTCAATGCGGCGATTGAGGCTGCCAGAGCAGGCGAGAAAGGCGCGGGATTTGCTGTTGTCGCCAATGAAGTAAGAGCCTTGGCATTGAGAAGTACAGAGGCGGCAAAAAACACGGCAGATATGATCGAATGCACGGTGAACAAGATAAAGGATGGCTCGAAATTGGTCATGATGACCAGCGAAGCTTTTTGGAGAGTAGCAGAGAGTGTGAGCAAAGTAGGAGAACTGATGTCGGAAATAGCCGCTGCGTCTGATGAACAGGTGCAAAAGCTCGGGCAGTTCAATCAGGCAATGGATGAGATAAGCAGAGGTGTTCAGCAATCCGCAGCCAATGCTGACGGCTCTGCGTCAGTCTCCGAAAAAATGCGAAAACAGGCTGAAGAAATGACCGAATCTGTCAATGAACTTCTGAGGCTGATTTGATACCAAAGCACCTAACCCCCCTGCCCCCCTTCCCTGAAAGGGAAGGGGGGAGACATCATCACTGCTCCCCTCTCCGTTTCGGGGAGGGTCCGGGGGAGGGGTGCTTTGGTAGCGAATCGGTATGACCGTTTTCTGCCCATCGCAAGAAAAAACATTGCAAAAAAACATGAATCAGGGGTAAGGATATTTTTTGTATTTTCTGATTTTGTTTTATTTAAAATAGATAAAGGAGTCTTTTATGACAGACGTATATCAGCGGCTTGCAAAACATCTGGACAATCTTCCCGCAGGATTTCCGGCAACAGAATCCGGAGTGGAACTCAGGATATTAAAACGCCTTTTCACGCCGGAAGAGGCGGAAATGGCGATGAATTTGAGCATGATGCCTGCGCCTGCGTCAGATATTGCCAAACGCCTTGACAAAACCGAAACCCAAGTTGAAACTATGCTCTATCAGATGTCCAAAAAAGGGCTGATAATGAGAATGAGCAAAGGCGGGCGGACGCTTTACATGGCTGCCCAGTTTGTTGTGGGAATTTGGGAATATCACGTTAATGATTTGGATGAGGGATTAATAAAAGATTTCAACGAATACGCTCCCCATCTGATGGAAAAAAGCTGGTTAAAAACCAAAACCAAACAGTTCCGCGTTGTTCCTATAGCCAAGAGCCTTTCTGCCGAAGTCAAGGTCATGCCGTATGAAGAGGCTGAGAAAATCATCCGGGATCAGAAAAAAATCGTTGTAGCCCCGTGTATCTGCCGAAGAGAACATGAGATGGTCGGAAAAGGCTGCGGAAAGCCGATGGAAACCTGTCTGGTTTTCGGGGGCGGGGCGTATTTTTATGAAGAAAACGGCATGGGACGCCCGATTTCTCAGGAAGAGGCGATAGGCATTCTGCATAAGGGGATTGACGCGGGGCTTGTGATTCAGCCCGGGAATGCTCAGAAGCCTGTAAATATCTGCTTATGCTGCGGGTGCTGCTGTCAGGTATTGAAAAATATGAAAACTTTGGACGAGCCTGCAAAAGCCGTAAGCACCAGTTATTATGCAGCCGTCAATGAAGAAAACTGCATTGCATGCGGCGTGTGCGCGGATCGCTGTCAGATGGATGCCATCGTCATTGAAGATACGGCAAAGATAAAGCTCGGACGCTGTATCGGGTGCGGCTTGTGCGTGGCAGTCTGTGAGTATGACGCCATGATGCTTAAAGAAAAAGAGCTTGCTGAAAAATATGTGCCGCCCAAAACCATAATTGATACCTACATGACGATGGCACAAGAGCGGGGACTGATATAATCAGACGTGAATCACCTTGTCTGCCAACTGCATGGCTGTAACAATATCCAGCATATTGGTAGTCTCTCCGACCCGCTTTTTATCCAGCAGATTGAAATGACTCAGACAGGTGCCGCAGACCAGTATCTGACGCCCGCTGTGTTCGAGTTCTGAAAGAATGGGCAGTGTTTCCGCCTGTTCAACGGTAAGTTTGACGCCGTTGTTCACAAAAATCAGGCGCCAGAGATGATTGCCCATCTCTTTCAGGGTTTTTAAGAAATTCAGCATGAGTTTTGTACCCAATTCATCATCGCCTCTGCCCATGCAATCCGAGCTGACCATGACCATGATTTTCTGAGTTGAAGATGCTTCGGGTGTTTGTGCAGGCTTAGATGAAGCCGCTTCTCTCCCCATGCCCATGATATGAAAATCAATGCCTTTCTGCTTCACATACGTTTTGAAGTTCTGCGACTCTAAGAAGCGGCAGACATTCTGGCGAGACGCCTCATTATCCACAATCACCGTAATATCGGCTTTTTCTGTCTCAATTGCTTTTTTGGTCAGCAATACCGGCGCAGGACAGGAAAGCCCGCGAGCGTCAATTTCTTTTGCCATAGCGTTATTGTGCCTCGCAGATGATTTCGCTGTCTGTGGGATTCATTTTGCTGTCCGCCTCAATCCTGATGCCGACTTCCCGGCGCAGTTCAAGATCAACTAAGTCTTTGCGCTTTTTGTTCAAGAGATAATCCGCCACAGCAGGCGGAACAATTCCCTTCATGCTGATGAGCTTTTCTTTAAGACTTTCCGATTGAAGCCTTCGCAGAAAGCGGATTCCCAGAGATTCAATTGAAGGAATCAGCCCTTTTCCGTTGCAGCATTTGCAGGGAATGTAGCTGCCATATTCAATCGGCGGCGCAATGCGCTGTCTGGACATCTCCAGAATGCCGAATTTTGAAATTTTGCCGATTTTCATCCGGGCTTTATCGGTTTTCGTAAACGTTTTGATCGCTTTTTCAACCGCCGAATTATGCTTGGATTCTTTCATGTCAATAAAATCAATGACGATCAACCCGCCCAAATCCCGGAGCCGCAATTGCAGGGCAATTTCTTCGGCTGCTTCAAGATTGGTGAGATACGCGGTCTGCTCAACGGATTTCTGATGGCTTCCTTTGCCGGAATTGACATCAATCGCTACCAGCGCTTCGGTCTGCTCAATCACGACAGAACCTCCGGATTTAAGCGAGACCCGGCTTTCAAAAATAGAGGCGATTTGGCGCTCAAGTTCATATTTGGTGAAAATCGGCTTCTGCCCTTTGTGGAGCTTTACAATACCGACCTGCTTGGGGGAGATGATTTCGACAAATTTTCTGACTTCCTGATATATATCGGGATTATCAATCAGAATTTCGTCCACATCCGGCGTGAAATAATCGCGGATAGATCTCAGCACCAGTTGCTGTTCTTTGTAAAGCAGCGCGGGCGCGGAGGCGTTGATGCCTTTTTTGTTGATGTCTTTCCATAGGCGGATAAGACTTTTCACATCTTTGGCAATCAGGGTTTTATTGCATCCGACTCCGGCAGTCCGCACAATCACGCCGAATCCGTCCGGCAGTTTTATGCTGGTCAGAACTTCTTTCAGACGGGTTCGTTCTGCTTCGTCTTCAATTTTCCGGGAAATCCCGTTGGTATCGCTTCCGGGCATCAGCACCACATGCCGTCCGGGCAGAGAAATAAAGGTGGTCAGCATCGCGCCCTTTTTCATCACCGGGTCTTTGGTTACCTGCACAAACAATTCCTGTCCTTTTACGACAAGATTTTTAAGGGAGCGATCTCCGGAATTTGTATCCTGAAAATAATCGCTGTGAATTTCACTTTTTTGCAGAAATCCGTGACGTTCCGCGCCATAATCTACAAATACGGATTGAAGTCCCGGCTCAACACGGACAATAACGCCTTTGTAGATATTGCCCTGCGTGATTTCTTTTGACGTGCTTTCAGTGTGAAATTCTTCCAGTTTACCCTCTGTTACTCTGGCAATTCTGCATTCTTCCGGGTCAACCGCATTGATGAGAATTTTAACGCTCATATAAAATAATTGTTATCCTCCTTGAAAAGATGACAGTTATATCGTATTTATTGCATATTATGAAGACAATACTGAAAGTGCAAGGTTAAGTCAATGAACTTTTTGGTTTTATTTTACAAAATTTCTTAGCTCTTGACAAACGCCTTATATTTAATATTTTATAGAAGGTTTGAAATTGAAAGTTTTCTTTATTATAAACATCGGGGGTATTTTTTTCCATGAAAGTTTTGGTCAGTGATAATCTGGGGCAGGTGGGAATCGAACTGTTTAAGCAGGCAGACGGAATCGAAGTTGATGTGAAAACAGGTTTAGCGCCGGACGCGCTCAAAGAGATTATCGGAGAGTATCACGCGCTGGTGATTCGCAGTGCGACAAAAGTAACGGAAGATTTGCTATCTGCCGCAAAAAATCTCAAAGTTGTGGGACGCGCAGGCATCGGGCTGGATAATGTGGATATACCGGCAGCCACCAAGCGCGGAATTGTGGTGATGAATACCCCCACAGGCAACGTGGTTACAACGGCGGAACATGCAATTTCCATGATGCTGGCACTTACACGCAATATTCCGCAGGGAACAGCCACCCTGAAAGCCGGGAAATGGGAAAAGAAAAAGCTTCAGGGCAAAGAGATTTTCAACAAAGTTCTGGGGCTGATCGGATTCGGCAAAATCGGCTCAATTGTGGCAGACAGAGCTAAGGGCTTAAAAATGCAGGTGATTGTCCATGATCCGTTTGTAACGCCGGATCGGATTCAGAAAGCCGGATTTGAAAGCGTGTCTTTGAAAGAATTATATCGGCGTTCGGATTACATCACGGTTCATGTTCCCAAACTCAAAGACACCGTAGGCTTTCTGAATAAAGCCGCGTTTGATCAGATGAAAGACGGCGTGATGGTGATTAACTGTGCCAGAGGCGGCATTGTGAACGAAGCTGATCTGTGCGAAGCCTTGAAATCCGGAAAAGTTGCCGGAGCCGCGCTGGATGTGTTTGAAAAAGAACCTCCCGGAGATGCTCCCCTGCTTAAATTCGACAATGTTATCGGCACCCCGCATCTGGGCGCGTCCACCGAAGAAGCTCAGACAAACGTGGCGGTGGATATTGCAAAACAGATTATTGATTATCTGAAAACCGGCACGATTGTCAATGCGGTCAATGTGCCGTCTGTAACCGGCGAGCTGCTGAAGAAAATCGGTCCATATCTGACGCTCGCGGATCGCATGGGATGTCTGTTGTCGCAGTTGACCTGCGGACCGTTGAAAGAAGTGATTATCGAATATCGGGGCAATTTTCAGGATTGGGATATGTCGCCCGTGTCCACCGCAGTTCTGAAAGGATTGCTGACGCCTATGATCAGTGAGGGCGTGAATTTTGTCAATGCGGGTGTGATTGCCAAAGACCGCGACATCAAAGTTACGGAAACATCCGGCAGCGATGCGGAAGAATATATCAATATGATTATGGTCAAAGCAGTTACCACAGAGATGTCCACCATAGTCGGCGGCACGATTTTCGGAAAAAGCGATCCCAGAGTGGTCAGAATCAATAATTTCCGCTTGGAGATGATTCCGGAAGGGCATTCCGCACTGATTTATAATCAGGACAAACCCGGCGCTATCGGAAGTGTGGGAACAACTTTGGGCAAGCACAATATCAACATCGGACGGATGCAGGTTGGGCAGGAAAAAGAAGGGGAGAGAAATATCATTTTCCTGTGTACAGATACGCCCATTCCGCCGAATGTCGTGGAAGAACTCCGCAATCTGCCGATGATCAAAACCGTAGTGCCGCTTGAACTTTAAGCGGAAGAACTCCCCTCTTGAGAGGGGCAGGGGGTGTGTTTATGACAGAAAAAAAATCCGATGAGCAGGTGAAAGAAGAATTTTCTGCGGCTGAAAAAGAGATCAGGGGACAGACGCTTCCCAAGATTGACTTTTCAACCTTTGTCTTTTCCTTAAATTCGTCCGCGCTGGTTCATCTGGGATTTTTGGATGATCCGGGTTCCGGTAAAAAGTCAAAAAATCTGCCGATAGCCAAACAGACGATTGATATTTTGGGAATGCTGGAAGAAAAAACGCGCGGAAATCTTTTGCCGGAAGAGGAAAATATGCTCAGGCATATTCTTTATGATCTGAGATTGCTATATGTGAAGCAACGCTGACCTAACCCCCCGACCCCCTTCCCTGAAAGGGAAGGGGGAGTTCTCCCCTCTCCGGGCTGGGGGAGCAATCAGAAAACTCCCCTCTCCGTTTCGGGGAGGGGTCGGGGGAGGGTAATTGAAAGGAGATTTTTTAACGTATGAAGATAAAATATGCAGTATGGATGGCTGCGCTCCTGCTGTTCGGAGCATGGGGAGTTTTTTCCCTGCCTGAAGCAAAGGCGGATGATGTTCCTCAAAGCTTTACCAAACTGGCGGATATGGCAAGTCCTGCGGTGGTCAATATCCGCGCTGAAAAAAATGCGCCCAAGGGCGGAGGAAGAGCATTGCGCCGACCCTCTCCCTTTGGTAAAGAAGACCCGTTCAACGACTTTTTTGAAAAATTTTTCGGAGAGCAGGGCGGAAGAGAATTCAGGCAGAAAAGTCAGAGCATGGGATCGGGCTTTATCATTGACAAAGAAGGCTATGTTGTTACCAACAACCACGTCATTGACGAAGCGGACAAGATCAAAGTCAAGCTGAACAATGACGCGCATGATGAATATGATGCCGAGGTGGTAGGACGGGACCCGAACACCGACCTTGCGCTGATTCACCTCAAATCCGCCAAAAATCTTCCCACCCTCAAACTCGGTGATTCTGATGCCCTGAAAGTAGGGGAATGGGTGGCGGCTATCGGCAGCCCCTTCGGGCTGGAACATACCATAACCAAAGGAATTGTCAGCGCAAAAGGACGGGTAATCGGCTCAGGTCCTTATGATGATTTTATTCAGACTGACGCATCCATCAATCCCGGCAACAGCGGCGGACCGCTTCTGAACATGAAAGGCGAAGTTATCGGCATCAATACCGCGATTATCGCCAGCGGTCAGGGCATCGGGTTTGCCGTGCCGGTCAATCTGGCAAAAAATATCATCAACCAGTTGAAATCCGGCGGAGAAGTAACGCGCGGCTGGCTGGGTGTTGCCATTCAGGATTTGGGACCTGAAATCGCTGAATATTACGGCATTAAAAAAGAGCAGAAAGGGGTGCTGATTACCGAAGTATTTCCGGGCGATCCTGCGGATAAAGCAGGCATCAAAGCCAAAGATGTCGTGATCGAGGTCAATGGCAAAAAGGTGGAAAATGCACGCGAACTGACCCGGCTGGTAGCTGACATCGGCGTGGGCGATACGGCTCCGGTAAAAGTTCTGCGTGATGGAAAAGAGGCGATCTTCAAGGTGAAGATTGCCAAGCGCGAAGATCAGAAAGTTTCCGCATTGGGCAATAAACCACCCGGCAAAGAAGACGAATTGGGTATCCGCGTCTCAAATCTGACACCTGAAACTGCCCGCAGATTCAATCTCAAAGGAAAAGACGCCGAAGGTGTTATCGTCGTGGGCGTTGAAGACGGGAGCAAAGCGGAAGAAGCAGGCATTCAGACAGGCGATCTGATTAAGGAAGTGGATCGCGCTGCTGTCAGCACGGTGGAAGAATATGAACAGGCGGTTGATAAAATCAAAAAGGGCGATACTGTTCAATTTCTTGTTCGGCGGGCAAACAGCACATTTATGGTGATCAAAGTAACAAAATAACCTAACCCCCCGGCCCCCTTCCCTGAAAGGGAAGGGGGAGAAAAGCTAGTACCCTAACCCCCCTCTCCGTTTCGGAGAGGGGCTGGGGGAGAGGTTTTCGGAGAGGGGCTGGGGGAGAGGTTTTCGGAGAGGGGCTGGGGGAGAGGTTTTCGGGGAGGGCTGGGGGAGAGGTTATTCTTTGGAACTTTGAATTTTGGAAAGATTATCTTCCACAACTTTCTTGAAGTTTTCAGCTCCGGTCTGGCAGGCTTTGTTCCAATCCACGATTGCGCCCTTCCATTTTTCAGTTGCCCAGTTCATCTGATTCGTAAACAATTCAATTGCTTTTTCACTTCTGCTCTGAAAAATACCCATTGCGTTGAGCGAATTGTTCATCAGATTCATCTGATAATCCACCATCTGCTTGAACAGATTGTTGTGATCCGTCATGTTCATCATGTCGTTTGCTCCTTTGGTTTTAATTTAATCAGCCTTCACGGCTGTTGAGTTGTTCATCCAAATCCATCTGAAAGCGGACAGGTCCGCGATATTTTTTTTCTCCGAACCGCGTATGCAGCGCGCATTCGGACTTGGGGCTGGACCATGAGGTGGCAATTGCCACATGTCCTTTGGGAAAGCTTGAGGTTTCAACATCAATATAATCCAGCGGCGCCAATGCACAGGCTTTTTCCACCAGATCATCCTGTTCGCCATAACAAATCAGCCAAGGCATCTTTTTTTCTTTGATGCGCTTGAAATTGAGCTTGCGCCCGAACAGCGTTATCGGCAGAGTTCCGTCTTCGGTAATCGGCGTGTTGAATGATGCAAAGCTCATGTTGGTAATGCCCAGCGGCAGGTCGGTGCGTTCATTGGACAGCCAGTAATTCAATGCGGCAGCGGTCTTGTTAATCTTAACCGGATCGCCGTTCTTTTTCGGCTCAAGCATCTTCATATCCCGTAAAAACGCCACCAGCGGAGATTCGTTTTCAATGCTTCTGAGTTTATACACCCAGCCCATGAGTTTGCCATCCGCAACCTTGTTGCCATTCGGCAGCATTTTGCTTCCGTACATCAGATTATTGAACCGCCGGGGCAGCTTTTTCAGAAAATCTGCAAGACCTTTGCTCCGGGTTCCGTCTATCGGCGCAACACAGGTAAGCAGCGCGTCCACCACGCCGTCCAACTCGCCGGACAACACATTGCACACCGCGTTGAATCCGCCCTGACAATAGCCGTTCAAGGTAACAGACTTACCATGTCTGGCTTTGATGATTTCGCAGAAATACTTGGTATCCAGCGTGTCATTTTCACCGGTCATGGTCTGAAGCGCAGGGGTCTGGCTGATATCTTTGGAAATGCGGATATAGGTCGGAATCCCCTGATTGGCAAAACAATGGGCATAGCTTTTCTGCTCATTCGGCAAAAATCCGAGAATATTTGCGCCCAGCACATACGGCGGAATAATCAGAATCGGCTTGAAACTGTTATCTGTAACCGCGCCCTTGGCAACCGGCGCAACCTGATAGACGATGAATCGGTCTGTTTCGGCAATTTTCGGGCTGATGCCCCGCTCGAAATGAAATCCGTATTCCGGCTCTATATCGTTGATGGCATTCGGATAAATATTGTTAATAACATCCATCGTTTTTGCCTGACGATTCAGAAACCCGTCAATTTTTTCTTTGCCTTCCGTATTGAACAGCGTATGGACTACGGCTTCAACCGCGCCGGGCAGTTCCCGCCGGGTATAATCGCCCAATGCCTTGAGGCTTGCATTCAGACTCCGGGCGGAAATATCCGCGTTGAACTCCAGAAGCTCCATGTAAGACGCCATGCTGTCCATAGGCGTTTCGCTGCTCAGGTTTTTCTGTTCTGCCGCGTTGAAATAATGCGTGGAAATCAGATACGGCACCATCAGTTCATTGGTATATTTGGCAAAACTTCCCATGAAATTCTGCATTGCGACAAATTGATTCACCGCAGTTTTTGCCGGATATAAGATTGTCTGCAAGAACTTTTCTTCCGAAAAGTCGCGGACACAGGGTAACGACATCATGACCGTGCCTCATTAAAATAGTCTTCCACCTTTTTGAAGTGGGTTTCCACATTATTTTTAAATTCAAGACGCCCTTTATTATAGGCATCTGTCCAATCTCTGATGGCTTTTTTACCTTCTCCGGGCAGCCAGTTCGCCTGCTCCAAAAACATGCTGACCATTTTTTCGCCCTGCTCCTGAAGCGCCGTCATTGCGCTGAAAGAATTGTCAAAGGTGGCTTTCTGAAAATCAATCATCTGTTTGAACAAAATTTTCTGATCCATTTTTTTCTCCTGTGATTATATCGTTACTTTCTTCTGATTATATGATATAGCTTAAAATCATTGTTTGTCAAGAAAAATGATGCAATGCACAATTTTATCATCACAGCTTTGATTAGCATGACTAATATCAGCTTGTATAATCATGTTGCATTGTAGCATATTGTGAAAAGGAAAAAGGAGATGCTTGTAAAAAAAACGCTGAAAAAGTATCCGAATCGCCGGTTGTATGACACGGCAAGCAGCGCGTATGTAACCCTTTCGGATGTGGCTCAGATGGTCAGGGACGGTTATCAGGTCGAGGTGTCTGATGCCAAAACCGGCGAAGACGTTACCGCCTTTATTCTGATGCAGATTGTTGCGGAACAGACCAAAAACAATCACATTATTCTGCCCTCATCGCTGCTGCATCTGATTATCCGTTTCGGAGAGAACACCCTCAACGAATTTTTTGAAAAATATCTGGAAAAATCCATTGAAAGCTATCTGAGTTACAAAAAGATCATGGATGAACAATTCAGGATTTATATGGAGCTGAGAATGGATTTTTCAAGCATGGCAGAAAAAACATTTAAAAAGCTTACACCCTTTCCCCCCTTTTATAAAGAGGATTCCGGTGAGACAGATGAAAAAGATTCAAGGGAAATTGCTTGACAAACAGAGGGGTTTTTGAATAGTTATAGTTTATGAAAAAAATTATCGTCTGATTGAGGTCATAACCAAAAACGCCAGGGGCGGGAAAAACGGAGTATTGTTATGGTGGATAATAAAAACACTTTCGGAAAGCGTGTTCTGAGAACAGGAATGGGGGGGATCGGTTTGTTTCTGTGTGCGGTACTGCTGTTGAGCAGTTGCACCACAGTGCCGAGCAAGGAAGAACAGGTAAAGCAGCGGGAAGCCAATGCGCGTGAAGACGTAGTTTCAATCAAGCCGTTCAAAGACAATATCAATTTTGAACAGCCCCTGTCATTGGAAGATGTGATTCGCTACGGATTGGATCATAATCTTGAAATGCGGATTTCCAAGCTGGATATGGAGATTACCAACAGAGAGACGTTGGCAGAAAAACTCAGGATGCTGCCAAGCCTCAGAGCCGACGCCACGTATGAAGCACGTGATAAGCTGAGAAAAAGCGATGTCTATAACTGGCAGACAGATACGACACAAAAAGATTATACCGTATCTGAAATGAAAGACGGCACCAAAGCCAATCTTGTTTTAACTTGGAACATTCTGGATACGCTTCTGGCTTCTGTGCGATCCGGCATGTCCAAGATGAAAGAAGAGGTCATGGAGTATAAGCGCAAACGTCAGGGACATCAGTTGGCGCTGGACATTACCGAATCCTACTGGCAGGCAGCCGCAGTCGAAGACGCGCTGGATTATGTCCATGATGTGGAGAAAAAACTAAAAGCCATAAAAGACAAGATTGAAATATCTGTTGAACAGCGGCAATTGGATAAAATGGATGCGTCTGATGCAAAGATGCGTCTGAAAGAATTGGAACTGACCATCCGCCAGCTTCAGGCAAATCTGTCCAATTCCCGGTTAGAATTATCCCGGCTCATGGGAATGAACCAGAACGTCCAATATACGCTTCTGCGTCCGCCGATCAAGCCTATTGTCGCGGCTCTGCCGCATACCAAAGACCTTGACATTGACCGGCTGGAAGAATATGCCCTGCTGCATCGTCCGGAACTCTTTGCTACGGATATGCAGGTGCTGATTCAGAAAGAAGACGCCAAACGCTCTCTGATTGCTATGTTTCCGGGCGGAGGTTTGTTTGCCGGGTATCATTATGATTCCAATAAACTGCTGTATTCAAACACATGGGGCAGCGCAGGTGCGTTTGTAGGCTGGGAACTGCTTGAGCTTCCCGCCAAAATGGCGGTGCGTCAGGGGCGCATGAGCGCAATCGAAATGGCAAAAGCACAGCGTCTGCTGATGACGGTTGCGGTCATTACACAGGTACATATCGCACTGTTGGATTATGCCATCAAAGTTGACCGGTTCCGGCTATTGGAAGAAACATATATGATCGGTGCGGACTTGCTGAGGATGGCGCAGGAGAAAAATGCCGTGGGGCGTCTGCCCGAACTTGCCGTAACTCAGCGTCATTTGGAAGAAATGGCGTCAAAGCTCAGGCGCGATGAAGCTGTCGTGGATTTGCTGGTGGCGCATAAGCGGTTATGCGTGAGTATCGGCGTTGCGCCGTTGGATTGCGAAACATCTCTGGCAGGCGCTGCCGGAGGCAATTACAACATGGCAAGCGTGGATTTCAACAAAGGCGGACCCGTAACCGGTGCTGCATCAACAATGGACACCGGCACAACGCCTATCAGCAAAAAATGGAAATGCAGCAAATGCGGATATATTTATGAAGGAAGCACACCTCCGGATAAATGTCCGGTATGCGGCGCGGACAAAAGCGCGTTTGTGGAATACTTCGGCGATGAACTTTCAGACTGGGGCAAAACCAAACAGCCCACGCTTCCGGCTACGGATCGCTCGGCATCAACGACTCGTTCTCCGGGATGGGCAGGCGGCTCCTCTGACCAATTCTTATGGAAAGTGCAGATCGGCTCTTTTACCAACTCAAGAGGCTCCGAACAGCGGCTTTCCCAAATCAAAGGCATGGCATTGCGTCTGATGGATCAGCGGGATGCAAGCGTAACCATTGCTCAGGTGCGGGGACAGAACTTCAACCGCGTCCGGGTCATGGGCTTGACCGAAAGCCAAGCCAGAGCGTTGGCAAAAGAATTGAAAGCCAAGGGAATGGAATATTGGGTTATACCGCCTCGAAGCGCGCACTGGTAGAATAACCTAACCCCCCGGCCCCCTTCCCTGAAAGGGAAGGGGGAGAACTCATCCTCTCCGTTTCGGGGAGGGGCGGGGGAAGGGTAAGATAGGGAGGTTAATCATGTTTAGAACTATGCTGAATATATTCAAACTGGAAAACAGAATTGTTTTGGATGCGGCTGCCGCAAGTCATGTCGGTGAGCATCGGGAGCATCATACTCAGGACGTTCACAGAGCCACTGAAACATATATTGCGGATCATCCGGCAACCGACAACAATAGAGAGCATATTGCCAAAGCTGCCGCGCTGCTTGCGGAGCCTGTTGCTGCCCGTCCGGAGCCTGTTGATGTGGTATTGATATCGAACAGCCTCCCGGATTATCAGACGCTTGTTGCGGCAGTAAAACCGGAGGCGCATATCATTGTTTATGACGCTGAGAAAGAAACGCCGGATCAGGTGATTGAGAAAGTGAAAGCCCTGTCTTCGGAATTGGGGAAACCGGTGGATTCCGTAACCCTTCTGTCTCATGGCGGAACCGGAGATTTCCAATTGGGAAATCAGACCTTTACAGCAGAAAATATTGCAGACAATGCCAAGGCATGGGGAACGCTGGAGCATGTTCTGTCTGATAAAGGGCAGATTTATCTTTTCGGCTGCAACGTGAATACGTCCGGCGAGGGGCAGTTGCTTTTGGATAAGCTTGCAGATGCCACCGGCGCAAAGGTATTTGCTTCAAATGACGCCACCGGCAAGGGCGGAGACTGGGTGCTGGAAACCTCATCTTACCCCTCCCCTGCCCCTCCCCGAGACGGAGAGGGGAGTTCTCCCCCTTCCCTTTCAGGGAAGGGGGCAGGGGGGTTAGGTATCCCGCTCAATCTTGAAAAGCTTGGGGCATATTCGGGGCAGCTTGCCGCGCTGACACTGGATATTGACGCCAATGACAGTTCCGGCGTAACGGGCAGTGATTTTAAAGCCTCATTTACCGAAGGACAGGGAGCCGTCAATATTGCAGACAGTGATCCGAGCATCAAGGACGCTCAGAACGGCGTTATCAAGTCTGCTACGATCACCCTGACAAATCCCCAGGGAGATCGTCAGGCAGAAAGCCTCAAAGCAGATACGGCTAATTTCAATATCAAGCAGACATATAATGCGGCTACGGGCGTATTGACACTGGACGGGTTGGATAAGGTAGAAAATTATCAACAGGTGTTGAAAACCGTTCAATATAACAACTCATCCAGAAACCCGGACGTTCAGGATCGGGTTATCACGTTTTCAGTAGAAGATGCTGCGGGCAATAAAAGCAATCTTGCCAAAACCACGCTCTCTGTTGCAGCCGTGAACAATTCGCCGGTAATCCTGATGCCCGGCGGCGGTATTCCTTACAGCACCAAATCCGGAGCGCTGATTCTGAACAAAAACGCGATGGTATCTGATGTGGACTCTGTGAATTTCAATACAGGGCAGATGGTGGTGAAATTCTCCCCTGGCGCGGATGTCAATGACAAACTCGGCATTCTGAATGGCGGGGATGGCGGAAATATCACGGTATCCGGAAGTACGGTATCTTATCAGGGACAGGCAATCGCCACGTTCAGCGGCGGCACCTCTTCCGCACCGCTGACATTCAGCCTGAATGAACGCGCTAATCCGGCAACGGTTCAATCTTTGGCGCGAAGTCTTACTTATGAAAATGTTTCCACAAGTCCGACCGGCACCCGTGAAGTGCAGATCACCGTATCTGACGACAAAGGCGCGGTCAGCAATCTGGCAAAACAGGTGGTCAGTTTAAGCACCATCAACAATGCGCCTGTGAATACGGTTCCCGGTCTTCAGACCATTTTGGAGGGCGGCGTACTGACATTCAATGCGGGCAATCAGGTGTCTATCTGGGATGGCGATGCGGGCGTGGGAACGCTTCAGGTAACGGTCAGTGTGCTGAATGGAACCCTGAAAGCCACTGAAGGAAGCGGCGCCACCATATCCAATAACGGCAGTGTCAGTGTAACGATTGTCGGCATGGTGGATCAGATTAATGCGGCATTGAACGGCATGACGTATCAGCCGTCTAATCCGGACTGGTCCGGCGATGACACCCTGACGATTACCACCGATGATCGCGGCAATACCGGTGATGGCGGTGCAAAACGGGATACAGACACCGTAGGCATCAAAGTTTTGGCGGTTAATGACCCGCCGTTTAATGTTGTTCCTGTCGGGCAATCCACCAGCGTGGATACGGAACTCCCCTTTGCCAGCGTGAACAGCAACCGGCTTTCGGTCAATGATCCGGATGCAGGAGTGAATCCGATTCAGGTGTCTTTGAGCGTTGCTAACGGAACGCTGAATCTCAAAGATGTGACGGGCTTGACGGTTTCAGGCAACAATACGGCGAATGTTACGATTACCGGTGAAATCGGCAAAATCAATCAATCTCTGGATGGCATGAAGTATAAACCGGCTGCGGGCTGGAGCGGCACCGACACGCTTAAAGTCGTCAGCAACGATAAGGGATTTACCGGCGAGGGCGGGGCAAAGACCGCAGAGAGCAGTATTGAGATTGCCGTAGTGCCGAAAACGCCGTTCAATGTCAGTTTTACCGAAGGTGATCCGCCGATAAAGATTGCGGATCAGTTGACGGTCAGCGGCGTAACATCCGGCGTTATCAAATCTGCCAAAGTTACGATTCTCAATTCACAGGAAGCGGATAAAACCGTAGAAAGTCTGACTGCTGCCACCAGCAGCCAGTTCAACATCAAGCAGACCTATAATGCGGCTACCGGCGTTCTGACTCTGGATGGCATTGACAGCGTGGATCATTATCAGCAGATATTGCGCTCCATCGCCTATAACAACACATCCAGCAATCCGAATCCGCTGGCACGAACCATTTCGATTCAGATAACCTCTTCTGATGATACAGTAAGAGATATTTCTGCAACCACATTGAATGTTAAGCCGGTCAATAATCCGCCGACCCTGACTCTGCCGGGCGGAACGTTCAATTATATTGGGACGGATCCGGTTCTGGTGAACAATAACGCCTTTGTTTCAGATGTGGATTCGCCGAATTTCGATACCGGAAATCTGACGGTATCATTCATCAAAGGCAGTACAGCCGAAGACAGACTGGGAATCCGATCCGAAGGAACCGGCACCGGACAAATCGGCGTTTCCGGCAACCAGATTACTTACGGCGGAACCGTTATCGCCACCTTCAGCGGAGGGACGGACGGCTCCACCCCGTTGGTTTTCAATCTTAATATAAATTCAACGCCGGATAATATTCAGGCATTGGTACGCAATATCACCTATACGAATACTGTCCGAAATCCTGCCATGCAGGAGCGTGAAATTCAGTTTGTCGTAACTGACGGAGATGGCGGAACCAGCGCGACTCAGATTCAGAAAATCAGTGTGTTGGACTATAATGAACCGCCTGTAAATACGGTGCCGGGAGCGCAGACTGTGGATCAGAACACGGCTGAGGGGCTGGTGTTCAGTCCGGCAAAATCGAATACGATTTCCATCGCTGATCCGGATGCCGAAGATAAGCCGATGCAGGTGCTTCTGAATGTTCAGAACGGTACGCTGAAAGTTGCCGGAAGTTCGGGGTTGACCGTTACCGGAGATGGCAGCGGCAGCGTAATTCTTGTCGGTTCTCAGACGCAGATTAACGCCGCGCTCAACGGATTGCTGTACAGACCGCTGACAAACTGGAACGGCGATGATATGCTTTCTATCAATACCAACGATCAGGGCAATACCGGTCTTGGTGGAGCTAAAAACGCATCAGACGGCGTGGTGATTCATGTCCGCTCCGTCAATGATCCGCCGGTGAACCACCTTCCTGATCCGCAGGTGGTCAAGGAAAATTCCACGCTGTCATTCAGAGACATCAACTCGAATCAGATTTCCGTCAGCGATCCGGATGCGGAAGATAAGTCTATTGAGGTAAAAATTGATGTCGGACAAGGTACGCTGACTATCGGTTCTGCATCAGGTGTAACGATTTCGGGCAATAACAGCAAAAGCATTCTGCTGACAGGAAGCCAGAGTGCGATTAATACGGCATTGAACATGCTGGATTATAAGCCGCCTGCGGATTATATCGGCGGTGACACCCTGACCATGACCACCAATGACAAGGGGAATACCGGTGAAATCGGCGGGGAGAAAATTGTAACCAATACGCTGGCTATTACTGTAGCCCCGCCTTTGGATAAAGAAACCTATTTTGTCGAAGGAAAAGGCGCGGTCAACATCTCGCCTGAAGGTACGATGATAGAAGGCGTTCCGATGGGCGTTATCAAGTCCGCCAAAATCACGCTGACCAATCCTGTGGATACGGTGTTTGAATACAAAGGCAATGGCGTTATCGAAACTCTGCCGTCTGAAATTCTGAAGGCAGATATTGCGCCGCCGCAGACTGTCAATATCAAGCAGAGCTATGATCCCAAAACCGGGGTACTGACGCTGGAAGGTCTTGATACGGTTGCAAATTACGAAAAGATTCTTCATCAGATTTTCTATGACAATATTTCTGAAAATCCGACCAAGCCTGAGCGAATTTTTACATACGAAGTTACCGGCGCCGATGGAAATACGGTTCAGTTGTCCAAGAAGACCGGCGTTTATGTTGTGCCTGCGGACAACCCGCCCTTCCTCAAACTTGGCGATGACCTTGTTTATGCTGAGGAAGGAGATGGTGTTACGCCGGGCAAATCAGTGGTGGTTGATAAGTTTTATTCTACGCTGGATGGTATTATTGACGTTGACTACAAAGGCGATGCTTCCGGCTTTCAGAGTTATAACGGCGGCTCGCTGACCGTTCAGTTTGCATGGCCCGTAACAAATGACCATTATCCGGTTATTGCAGGACATGACAACGGCAAAATCGGACCTGCAACTGCTGATGATTATCTGGCTGTCACGGACAGCGGGGCGGTAAAGCTTACGGCGGACAATAAGGTCGTGTATAACGGGCAGGTAATTGCAACGGTTGATCCGTATACGCCTGAAAAAGGGCTGGTGATTCATTTTAATGAAAACTCCACCGCGGATCCGAAAACCGGCAAACTGGATTGTGTTCAGGCAGTGGTGGATGCGATTGCTTATGGAAATAAAAATCCGCAACTGCCGCACCATGATCAGCGTCTGGTAAACTATACGCTCTATGACGGCGGTTCGCCGGATTCGTATGCGGCTGATCCGCAGCATACGCTTTTTCAGAATGTGGGGCAAACCACCAGTTCTACGCAAAAGCTTCTTGAACTGATTGCGATTAACGATCCTCCGTCAAACTATTTCGGCGGTTCTAAAAATTTTCCGACCGAGCCGCTGTTGGATGAAAAGGATCAGAATCTCGTATTCAGTGACGCAAACGGCAATCGGATTACAGTCGGCGATCCGGATGCGGGAAATGCGAAGATTGAGGTAACGCTGACAGTGGATCACAGCACATTTTCTGTTGATGTGAGCAATCCGCTTGTTACCGGAGGCAGTGTAACTGTTGATGGAAATAACAGCGCTACGATTGTGCTGAGAGGTTCTCAGAGCGACATCAATCAGGTGCTTAACGGGCTAACCTATGTTCCTACTCAGGGCTTTACAGGAATCGCCACTGTAACGATTACAACAAATGATAAGGGGAATACCGGCGTTCAGAGGGGACCGGACGGATTGGCGCTGAAAGATGCTGATGGAAAATATATAGAACCGATTGAATTGATAGCCGTGAGCCAGTTTCAGATTAACGTCATGGAGCCACCTACGCCGCATCGTAATGAAGGCGGAAATCCTCTTCCGTGGAATCCTCCGGAGGGCGTGGTTAATCCTCCTGCAATTCATCCGGGAGGCGGATGGGGTCCGGCGGTTCCGTTCCCCGGACCTGTTGAGCCTAACGGACCTTGGTATCAATATGGGAGTCGCGGAATATATGGCAATCCCTGCGGTACTGCACCCTTGTATCCCTGCTGTACGCTGGAAGAAGTGCTTCGCATCGGATGCCGGTTCGCACCTGCGATTGATCCCGAAGCCCGCGTTTGTAACATAACATGGGAGTGGATGGAAAGCATCGGCTGGAATGTGCCTTACGGATGGCATGGCGATTATATTGCCGAAGAATATGATTTGTATAAAGGCTTGTTCCTCAGAGAGCCTAATGACAAGGGCTTTAATGTCGGCGCAGGCGAATTGGCAGAAAGCTTCGGCGCGGTTCAGGATGCATTGGATGCGCTTCGGATCAGAACTGAAGAATATGATGTCTATTCGGCATTGTTCCTCAAACGCCCCGGCGGCGAAACCTTTAATGATTTCGGTCCCGGCGAATTGAAACAGGCGTTCTATAACGGCAGAGAGCATTTGGATAAATCTGCTGAATGGTGTCCTGCCGGAGAGCCGTATAAGCCGCAGCAAAG
>DYRC01000144.1:6447-9912 GCA_020718925.1 Desulfonema limicola | reverse complement strand
TGTTATAATAAATTTCGGAAAAAAATATAGAATTAATTTTGTATGAGAACTTAAATATTGACAGGAGTTTCTTTTATGAGAGAAAAAGGTGTTTCTGACGACACGAATTCTCATTCATAAGGAAGAAACTCCGTGGAACTGATAAATACGATTTTGGAAAAAATGTCAAATGTTTTTAAGCCGCAGCGTAAGTTTATATCGGTACTTCTTGCAACCGTAATGCTGATGCGCGGCAATGTGAATTTCAGAAATATGAGCCGTTACAGTGTGCTATCTGAAAAAACATTTTCACGGCAATTCAGAAACCCGTCTGATTTTGCCAAATTTAATAACTTAGGTACGGAGATGATTGTCAATCCTGATACATCCCTGATCGCTGCTACGGATTGCAGTTTCATACCCGAAAGCGGCCGCCATACATACGCGCTTGCCAAGTTTTACAACGGCGCCCGGTCGGAAGCCGGAAAAGGGCTTGAAATCTCAGAGCTTGCAGTGGCGGACGTAAATTATAATACTGCTTACAGCGTTTCAATATCAGACGCCGGATACGCTCACCGCAGAGCATACAACGTACAGAATGGAACACCGAATCGGGACTCTACTCTACCAGCCGATTGGCACGGTCAATTTCTGTTCTGTCTGCGGCTGAATATGCAACTGTAAATTCAACATATTTCATCCTAAATTCAATTTTAACAACTCCGAAGGGGTGAAACTACAATATCATCCCTTCGGGATTCCGTTATGAATAATCATTTTTTCTATAATCATAACAACCCGTTGGGTTTATAATTCCGGCAATCCGGCGTTGTTATGCCCCTCCGCCCATAAAACCGAGCGATAAATCGCCCGGCTAATGAGCTTCAAAGCCCGATGAATCGGGCTAGCTGGCTTTAGCCTGCTTCAGCTTCTAGCCCTGAAATTTATTTCGGGGCGTTTGAATCAGGATTGACGGATAATAACGGATTGAATGATAAAAAATATCCTTAAATCCTTATAAAATCCTTAAATCCTGATTCAAAAGGCGTTCAATCCGGCGTTGTTATGCCCCTCCGCCCATAAAACCGAGCGATAAATCGCCCGGCTAATGAGCTTCAAAGCCCGATGAATCGGGCTAGCTGGCTTTAGCCTGCTTCAGCTTCTAGCCCTGAAATTTATTTCGGGGCGTTTGAATCAGGATTGACGGATAATAACGGATTGAATGATAAAAAATATCCTTAAATCCTTATAAAATCCTTAAATCCTGATTCATTTCCGCGCCGCCACCATCCCCCACAACGCCCCAATCGCCGCATCGCCATCCGGGTATTGCCGGGGCAGGCGGGCAAAGAGTTCGGCAAAGCGCACACCTTCTATCTGATCCACAATGGACGCCACTTCGGCAAAACGCGGCGGGGTGGGCGGGAGATCGGAAATGGCGAGGTTGTGAACCGTAGATTGCAAAAGCCCTGAACCGATTTGAATACGAATAATCCCCGCCGCCACCCTGTGCGCCAGCCATATCTGCTGCGATTCACCGGCACGCTCAAGATAATTGGAAAGATTATTATGGCTGATGGCGCAGTCCTCCGGCTGACCGGCTTGATAGATGTATTTCAGGGCGGTTTTTTCAAATTGAACTGCTGCCTGCGGGTTGCCCTGATTATATTCCAAATCCGCAAGCGCGGAATAGGTTTTTCCCAAATTCGCAATATTCCGATGCTGATCAAAAAGCTCCCGGCATGTTTCAAGCAACACCCGCGCTTGATCAAAACGCTGAAGGCGGATAAGGGGACTGTAATCATTGAACATTGCCCCTGCCATCTCCGCCTCGTCTGCCCCGCGCTGACGCATGATTTCAATTCGTTCCGCACTCAGGCTGAGGGCGGTTTCCCATTGTTTAAGTTTAATAGCGGCTGAACAACCAGTATCCAGCATTCCCTCGCGCACATTATACGGATTCGCGGTTTCATCCGCGTTGCTTTTTTCCGGCAAATCCCGCATGGTTTCGCGGTGTTTTTCCACAGCAGCCAGCACTTCCGCATATCTGCCCATTGCATTGAGGATTTGAAGCCGCTGGGTTTCACCACTGAGTTGCGTCCAAAGTCCGAGTCTTGCCTGTCGGATTAATTCGATTTTCTTTTCAGCAACTGCAAGAGCATCATTCATCCGCCCGCTGAACATCAGAAGATAGAGCAACTGGTTTGAAGCATTTGAAGCTGTCCGAAAATCCCACTGTTGTTCACATCGGGCTATCAGGTCTTTCAGCAATTGTTCGGCTTCATCATATCTGCCTGCCAATGTCAATGCCTTTGCGAGTTTTCCGGCATATATGGATTCATGTTCTGTTCCTTTTGTTTCCTTTGCAATCCGGCGCAGGAGCGGGATTGTATGGCTCAGAGTTGCCGGGGTTGTGTCGCGGTCTATTAAATCTTCAATAACATCTGCGGCTTGTTCCCATCGTTTTCCACGCATCAGATACGGAATGGCGCGGCGTGCGCCGTATATGACCAAGCGGGTGCCGCCCTGCATTTCGTTTTCAACCCCGTGCTGAAACAGCGTCAGATAAAAATTTCCGAGTTCAATATCGGCTGCGGTCAGGATTTCACTATCGTCATACCTGCGAAAGCAGGTATCCAGTTCGTTTTGCTGGATTCCGGCTTGCGCCGGAATGACGGAAGCTTCTCCCCGTCCTGCTTCGGCAACGCCCGGATGAACCGCATACCGCACCATCATCTCATCTCCGGCTTTTTCCGTGCTTCGTTCTATCAATCCGCATTGTGTCAGACTATCCAGCGCTGATTTGAGCGCGGCTTCGGACGGATCCGCATCTTTTACCGCATCCGGCAGGGATTGTGTCAGCCGATTCAGAAAACGCTTCCAATTGGCTTGAATCACCGGCAATATCCGGTCATCATCTTCCAAACGACAGAGAAACCAAAACAACAATCGCTCAGTCGGCAGCAGCGTCCGTGTCAGCATGGATGTCCAATTGCACAGGGAGGTGATGAAATTTTCTTCTGTTTCTGCGGATTCGCCTTTGTCGAAAAACGCTCGCAGAGATTCCGCATGTCCCGGCAAACGGGTCTCGGTTCGCGCCACCTGTTTTTCAAACTCAGCTTTATCTGCTGCCATATTTTCGGCAAATTCCAGAATTTTCGGATGTCCCTGAATCAGCGTCAATGCGCGTTTGAGCAAACCCAAGTCTTTTTCATCATCAAACAGACGGCTTAAATTCGGCATTTCCCTTGCCAGCAGAACGGTTTCAGCAAAACTCAGGGCATGAATAGGAACGCGGAGCAGGGCAGCGTGGCTTTCCAATTCAGCCGGAGCGCGGCGGGATGTCAGCACGGTGCGCGATGTGCCGGTATGGGAAAGCAGGGTGTTGATGAAATCTTTCCATTTTTCGTCCCGCCACGCGCCGGAGTCGGTCAGCAGGCTTTCCATGTTGTCAATAACGAGCAGAATCGCATTGGCAGAAAGCAG
>DYRC01000144.1:2754-6347 GCA_020718925.1 Desulfonema limicola | reverse complement strand
TCAGCAGGCTTTCCATGTTGTCAATAACGAGCAGAATCGCATTGGCAGAAAGCAGTTGCCGGATGCGGGGGCAGGCGCGTTCTTTAAATTCTTTGGGGCGATCCGCAAATACCGTGAGTTCGCCGGGGTTCATATCCAATTGGCGTTCGATGGCATGAAGGCAGTCGCCCAGGGACGTGGAAATATCCGCGCCTTGTTCCGGGCATTTGAAAAACGCATAGCCTGTGAACCGCCCGCGTTCATGGCGATAGGCAAGCTCCAGAGCGCACACGGTTTTGCCCACGCCTGACATGCCGTAAAACAGCACGCCGCGCATGGAAGAGCGCAGCGCAAGGGCGGCATTTGCTTTCATCATGGGCATCAGCCTGCCCACGAACCGCTCCGGCTCTTTAAAATCATCAAACATGCCGGTTTTCGGCAGACTGAAATCCGAGGCAACATGCTGCAATGTAAAGGAAAGCGTGTCTGCCGAAGAGCCGAACAAAATCGGCGTGATGGCGGAAAACAGCCGGTCTTTTTCGTTTTCGGATTGAAGCGCGTCTGTGAGTGCGAACTGAAGCGCGTCCGGCGCAGTGTTGCCGTGTTCCAAAAACCCGGAAAACATCCCCTGAACCAGATCAATGGCAAACTGATCGCCGACTGGGTATCTCATGCACAGGGCAGCGCAATCCAAAGAAGCGGACAATTCCTGCCCCAGACTTGGCAGATTCAGGGGAATCATTGCCGGTATCTCTTCTGCATCACTGCCGCGTTTCGGGGAATCCATGCCCAGCGCGCTTCGGGCAAACGCCAGATTAGCCGCGCCGGACCAGCAGGCAGAAAGAATCAGGAATTTAAGCCGTTTTTTCGCTGCAATCAGAAGTTTGGATAAATCGGCAGCAGAAATGGAATCGCTTTCGCCGGTATCTTTTTCAAGCACAATCGCGCCTTGCTGTCCGTGTCCTGAAAAGTGAATCATATCCCAGCCCGGAGCTTCTCTGAGTGCGTCTTCAAGGGTTTTGCGGGTCGCGCCGTATTGCAGGATTCGCAGATAAAGCCCGAACCCGCGAGCGGCTGCAAGTTCTTCAAGCTTTTTTTTCAGCAAATATCGCTCCCGGCGCAGATTCAGGGGATTTTGATTGGTGGGCAGACTGAACACTGCCAGCACCCGGAACAGATTGTCAGAAGGCTTTAGTCGGGGCAAAACAGCCCCCGGCTGGCGGTAAATAAAGCGGATACCGGCATTCACCATCGGCAGATCAGGCTCAAGATGAGCAAGCTCGAAAGGGCGGAACAGGAGATTCTGCGCTTCTTTGGGAACAGAAACCTGAATCACGGTTGCCGGTGGGCTGAGATTCTCTCTGAGTTTGTCCCGAAGTCCGGCAAAGACCTGATCGCCCATCCACGCGCCGGTTTTGTTCAGCAGTTCGCTTTTCGGGAATGCTCCCTGATAGCGTTTCAGATATGCGGGAAGATTTTCATAGCCCTGATATTCGTCTGCCTGTTTATCCAAACGGACTTCGTGGTCTGCCATGAAATTGCCGTGTTCATCGCACAATTCCCAGCGCCATTGATGAATATCCTGATAATCCGTAACTTTAAGCTGCAGAGATGGCATGGTGTTCCTCCGCCCGGCAATGAATTGCCGCGCTATTTTGGGTTATCCCTACGGGATAGAAAGAGTCCTGTAAGGACGGCACATAATAGCCCGGAAATTCATTTCCGGGACAATGATGGCATGGTGTTCTCCTATTATGTAGGGGCAATCCCCTGTGATTGCCCTGTATCGTCCCCTGTGATTGCCCTATTTTCAAAGGATAAGCACAGGGGCTTATCCCTACGCATTATGTCGGAAAATATATGATCTGATTTACTTTCAATGTAACAAAAATCTGTTCTGATGTAAATACAACCGGACTCATTTCCTATATTCCAACCGGGCGACAGACTCAATATGAAAGGTATGCGGAAACATATCCACCGGCTGAACTTCAGCCACCTCATATCCTTCTTTCAGCAAAGCCAAATCTCTTGACAGCGTGGCAGGATTGCAGGACACATACACAATCTTTGACGGTTTCATTTCCAAAACCTGTTTTACCACGTCTTTGTGCATCCCGACTCTGGGCGGATCAATAATCATCAGATCAGGAGATTGCCCGATCTGCGGCAAAACCTCCCTCATGTCTCCCAACACAAACCGGCAATTGGAAATCTGATTCAGTTGGCAATTCTGCTGGGCGTCCGCCACTGCGCTGTCTATGATTTCAATGCCGATCACCTCTTTTGCCATATCTGAAAGTGAAATCGCAATGGTTCCTGTGCCGCAATACAAATCAAGCACCCGCTCAGTTCCGGTCAGCCCCGCGTACTGCCTGACAATTTCATACAACCGGGCGGCGCCTGCGGTATTGGTCTGAAAAAACGAATTTGCCGATATTTCAAACTTGAAATTGCCGATCTTATCCGTGATCACCGATGATCCTGAAAGCAGAATTTCATACTCTCCGACTGCCACGCCGGATTTGCGGTTTGTGATATTGTTCACCACAGAAACAATTTCAGGATATTTGTTTGTCAGCATATCTGCCAAAGGCTGAACCACGCCGCGATCTTCCGAAGCCGTAATGATATTGACCATCCACTGATCATAAGCGGCAGAATGCCTGAGCATCAGAAATCTCCAGAAGCCGACATGACTGCGAAGCCCGTAAGGCGGCAGCCCTGAATTTTTCATAAATGCTTTGACATCATTTAAAATCCGATTGCCAAGTTCGGGCTGAAGCAGACAGGCTTGCATATCCAAGACCTTATGAAATGTGCCGGGAACATGAAGCCCCAGCGCAAAACCCGTATCCGCAACTCCTTGCGCCATATCATCCGGCATGAGCCATGTTTTATCCGCGCAGGAAAATTCCATTTTGTTGCGATACCCGAAAATCTTCTCAGAGCGAATGGTGGGATGAACCAAAACGCCGTGAATTAAGGCAATATGTTCAAGCGATTGAATCACATGACGGCGTTTATAATCAAGCTGGCTGTCATAATTCAGGAATTGCCATGCACAGCCGCCGCAATAGCCGCTATAAGGGCATGGCGGAGGGATTCTGAGGGGTGAAGACGAAATCAGTTGGATTAACCGTGCTTCGGCATAATTTTTCTTTTTTTTGATAATCTGCGCCAAAACCCGATCCTGCGGAACAACACCCTTTATAAACACCGCAAAGTCTTCATATTTTGTAAATCCCATTCCACCGATAGCAATGTCGGAAATATCAAGTTCAAGCTGTTGTCCTTTTTTAAGTGTCATATTGATCATAAACTCCCTTTTTGGATCTCTGTCAGGGCATTGAGTCCTTTTTTGTCAATCTGATCGGGTGAGATGCTCTGATACTTTTCAATAAATGAATCCACCGCAACCTGCAATAACTGATCAATTGACATTTCAAACTCGATAGACATTTTTTTGAACTCTTTTAACTGCCGTTTGTTCAATGTAATGGTCAATCGCCCTGATTCCGGTGTTATGTGATATTTGATTCGCGGCATGATGTTTTTACCTCCTTTATAGACAATAATCGCTTAAATCCGAAAATTTGTTCCTTAATAGCAAT
>DYRC01000144.1:0-2654 GCA_020718925.1 Desulfonema limicola | reverse complement strand
ACGATAGAAAAGGCTTTTGAAGACTATTTATCGCAAAAAGAAGCAACAGGAGCTTTAAGCCAGAGTTCTATCCGAAATCGCAGATTTGAACTGAATTGCTTTTCAAATTTCTGTAAATCCCATTCAGTTGAGAATGTTGAAGATATTCATAAAAATTTGGTGATTTCATACTTAAAAGATAAAAAGGTCTTAAAATCATCAAAACTCGGAATAATTTATATTCTGACCAGTTTTATGGATTATCTGGTAGATGAAGGGCTTATTTTGGAAAATATCGCTTATGTTATTGATAAACCCAAAGCGTATATGCCGAAAACAGATTATCTGAGTCTTGCTGAATTGGAAAGGATTTATCAGGGTGAAGCACAAAATCCCACGAAAAAGGTAGTTGATCGGAATTTGCTTCTATTTTCCTTATTCACCGATATATGCCTGCGGGTTTCGGAAGTTATCAATTTAAAGCGTGAAGATGCACAATTGGAGAATAAAGAGCTGTGGATCACCCGAAAACGCGGTAAGGTGGAAAAAATTCCCTTAAATGATGATTTGGTGAATAAATTTCTGAATTGGTATGCGGTGCGGGATCAATATAAAGGAAGCGGGCAGAATTGGATATTTTTATCCACGCACGGACTGCAACTGACTGCGCGGCAGGTGCATTCCATTGTCTCTCAGGCATTAAGCCGGGCAAATATTATCAAGCGAAAAAGCGGTCCGCACCTGCTGCGCCATTCCGGGGCAAGCCTCAAAGCCAAAGCCGGAGAAAATCTGATTATGGTGCAGTATCTTCTGGGACATGAAAATCTGAACACCACGCGGCGCTATCTTCATTTTGACTGGGAAGATTTACAGAAGATGGTGGAGCGCAGCCAGAGTCATAACATTCAGCAGCCGTAAAACTATTTCCCGGAAATGAATTTCCGGGCTATTATATGTCGTCCCTACGGGACTTTGCTATCCCGTAGGGATAACCCGTAATAGCGCGGCAATTTATTGCCGTGTAATGATTCTGAAAATCAGGTTATTTTTCTTACCTTTATCTTCCGTTCATCCAAATAAGACTTGATGCCTGAAATCGTATAGGTTCCGTAATGCACCATTGAGGCAATCAGAGCCGCATCAGCTTTGCCCTGAGTCAGAACATCTGCCAGATGCTCAGGCTTGCCCGCGCCGCCGGATGCAATGACCGGAATGCTCACATTCTGAGAAATCAGGGCGGTCAGGGTGAGTTCATAGCCTTCCCGAGTGCCGTCTGCATCAATGGAATTAAGACAAATCTCGCCCGCGCCGAGTTCCTGCGCCCGGATTGCCCATTCAAGCGCGTCAATGCCCATGTAAGTTCTGCCGCCGTTAATCACAATTTCATAGCCTGAAGGGATTTTTTCACTTTTTCCGACATGCTTGACATCCATGCCCAGCACAATGCACTGATTTCCGAAAGCTTTCGCGCCTTGGGAAATGATTTCCGGATGTTTCACCGCAGCAGAATTGACGCTTACTTTTTCAGCACCGGCAAGCAGCACTTCCCGCATGTCTTCGACCGTGCGAATGCCGCCGCCCACAGAAAACGGAATAAAAATGGTTTCTGCCACCCGGCGCACCACGTCAATCATAATGCCGCGCTTTTCATGGGACGCGGTAATATCGTAAAAGACAATTTCATCCGCCCCGGCTTCATAATAGATCCGCGCCATGTCCACCGGATCGCCGATGTCCACATTGCCTTTGAACTTGATGCCTTTGGTGGTCTTGCCTTCTCTTACGTCCAAACAGGGAATAATGCGTTTGCTTAACATGGTCTCCACTCACAAAAATTTTTAAGTATCCTGAGTCCGGGTCTGCCGCTTTTTTCCGGGTGAAACTGCATTGCGATAATGTTATTCACGCCGATCACAGACGGAAATAAAATGCCGTATTCAGTTTCGGCAATAATATCTGCCGCATGATCAGGCGATGGATAATATCCGTGAACAAAGTAAAATTCATCTTCGGGATTCAATCCTGAAAGAACCGGATGCCCGGCTTTGACACAGATGCGATTCCAGCCCATTTGCGGAATTTTCAAAAATCTTCGGTCCTCATCAGGCATCTGCTTTGAGAATGCGCGGGTTTTTCCGGCAATGATCCCCAGACACGGCGTATCGTTTTCTTCACTATACGCCATAATAATCTGGGTTCCCAGACAAATCCCTAAGATCGGTTTTCCTTGGGCATAAGCTGAGGCAATCACCTTATCCAAGCCCAGCGATTTCAGGCTTTCCATTGCAGAACCTGCCGCGCCCACGCCCGGAAAAATAATCCGTTCTGCATTCAGAATTGTTTTTGCATCGCCGGTAACCACACATTCAACGCCGATATGCGATACTGCGCGTGCCACGCTGGTCAGATTTCCGGCTTTATAGTCAATAATTGCAATCATAATCCCCCATCTTTTAAAATGTCTTCGCAAGTGGCTAAAATGTATTCTCTAACATCTTACCACAGCTCTGACAAGTCGGATTTTTATTTTTCTGTCAATCGGATTGGAAGAATCACTATTGTAATCCCATCCCATTGCAGATGACTCTGAATGGCGTAGGCTGTCTCATTATGCAATATGTTATGATAGAATTTTTCAAGCAGACAGATTTTTCCTAAGCAAAAACTATGCTAAG
>DYRC01000010.1 GCA_020718925.1 Desulfonema limicola | reverse complement strand
ATATATCTTTTAGGATTCAGTTTTTGTATTTTATTTGACTCTTTCTTTATATTTGATAATAATGTATCATAATCTTTATATTTTTTGCATTGAATAATAATATTATTTTCAAAATTACAACTATATCTAAGGTCTATCCCTGAGTCTTTTCCGGGAGTAAAACTCTCAAATAAAATATTTTCTGCTTTTTGCAATAAATCACGAGTTAAATCTTCAAATTCAATCGGAGATAAATTTAGAAAATCGTAATTACTCATTGATGTTTTTCCTTTCTGATTCAAATACTTTTTCAAAAAGATATTATGGTTAAATAATGGGGCAGCCACTCACATGACCGCCCCGTTTCAAGCTCAAACCGAATTTACCCTCGCCACTCAGTATCATCCACCGTAGTTTTGAAATCCGCCATGACCACTTCGGGCAGTTCTTTATCCGCCACCGCAGCCAAATCTTTTGCCGTCGGATGACCTACAAAGACCAGCCTGCTTCTGGGGCATTTCTTACATGCAGCCGCCAAATCCATATAGCATTCTTCCGAAGCATTGTATGCGTCATAGTTGATGGTTGACAGATTATCCACCACCTTGAAGTAATTCTTTGCCGTGCGCTCACATGCCTTGCATCCGATACAGCCGACCGTACAGACTGCGGTTACATCTTTGCCCGCATCTTTGTTGGCACAGGCAACCGCCATCATCCATCCGGCTTTGAACGGCGTAATCGTGATGATATTTCTGGGGCAGACCTCGGCACATGCGCCGCAGCCTACGCATTTATCATAATCCACTTTGGCAAGACCGTTCACAACGTGAATTGCATCGAATTTACAGGCTCTTGTGCAATCCCCGATTCCCAGACAGCCATAAGTGCAGCCCTGAACGCCTGCGACCAAGTTGGCTGCCGCGCATCGCATTTCGCCACGATATTCATGGCGTCCCAGCCGCTCATCATAATGTGCGCCGCAATGCACAATCGGGCGATAGGGAAAAGACGCGCCGACTTCAATGCCCATAATATTTCCGATGTCTTTGGCAACGCTTTCTCCGCCGACCGTGCATTTGTTCACCGCAGCTTTGCCTGCCACCACTGCTTCGGCATAATCTCCGCAGCCTACAAAGCCGCAGCCGCCGCAGTTTGCGCCCGGAAGTACTTTCATCGTGGCATCAACCCGCGGGTCAACCTCAACGTGAAAGGCATTGTTTGCCCAGCCCAGGATGTATGACATCACCATCGCCATCACCAGAAGGGTTACGGCGGAAAGACCGATTGCTACCAATATCATAATAACCTCTCTGATTTACGTTATTTCTGAACATCTTCCTGAGCAGGAGGCGTCAAAGCGTTTTTCAATCCGGAATCCACGCCGGTAAATCCCATAAATGCCATTGCCAAAATGCCCGCCACAATCATCGTGATTGCAGGACCTTTGAACGGCTTGGGAATATCGCATAAGTCCAATTCCTCACGAATGCCTGCCATAATCACAATGGCAATGGTAAAGCCCACGCCGCCGAATACCGCCAATGTCAATGATCTTCCCAAATCCCAAGCGTCTGCCGGATTATCCACGCCCACAACTTTGCTCATAATGGTTAAACATGCAAACAAAATCGCGCAGTTGGTGGTAATCAGCGGCAAAAACACGCCGAATGATTTGTATAACGGCGGGAAAAATTTGCGGACATACATTTCCACAAACTGAACTGCCGAAGCAATGGCAAAAATATAGACCAGATAGCACAAAATCGTCAGATCAATCTGAGCCGCTTCCTGTGCTGAAACAAAAAAGCCCGCTGCCCATTTGGTAACCAATGCGCCCGGAGCCAGCACAAACACCGTGATGCTCCAACTCAGAATCGCGGCAATGGAAATAACAAACGTAACCGCGCAGCCCATGCCGAAAGCCATATCAACTCGCCGGGAAACGCCGATAAACGGACAGATTCCGACAAAGTAATACAGCACAAAGTTATTGACCAGCGCAGCACTGATGGCAATCAGCAGGATGTCAACAATATAATTCATAATTATTTCCTTTCAGAAAACCAGTTGACGGTTCCCATCAGAAGACCCAAAGTTAAAAACGCGCCCGGCGGCAAAATCATAATTGACCAATCGGGCCATGCTTCGGGCAGAACCCGATACCCGAAAATCATTCCGGTTCCCAGAACTTCCCGGACAATGGCAATACTGGATAATGCCAGCGCGTATCCCAAAGATTGCCCCACCGCATCTGATGCAGCCGTGAATACGCCCTGCTTTGACGCGCAGACTTCGCACCGGCAGATGATAATGCAGTTGACAATAATCAGCGGGATATACGGACCCAAAGCCTTGCTCATGTCATACATAAACGCGGCAAGAAATCGGTCTGCAATGGTTACAAATGTTGCAATGGTCAGCGTGAATACAATAATCCGCAGATGCGGTTTGAGCAAGCCGCGAATCAGACTGGTGATGATGTTGGAGCATACCAACACAAACAGCACCGCGCCCGCCATCGTCATCGCCGGTTTCATCCCATTGGTAACCGCAAGCGTCGGACATAAGCCCAAAACCTGACGATAAACCGGGTTTTCCGGCAAAATGCCCTGAATAAATCGTTCTGAAGCAGTCGGTTGTTCAGCCATAATGTTATCCTCTCAATTTGCCTTTCAGGTCATTGACCGCTGTGTTGATAATGGCAGTAACGCTTTTGGATGAGATGGTCGCGCCGCTGATAGCATCAATTTGATGGTCAGCCTTGACGCCGCCTTTTACCACCGTCAGAAGCTGCTTGGTTTCTTTACCGGCAAACTGAGATCGCCATTTTTCAGTAACAATTTTGTTTCCCAGCCCCGGCGTTTCTTTCTGATCCAAAATAAATACACCTGTTATTTTTTCCGCATTCGGGTCAAGACCGAGCAGAAGTTCGATTCTGTCTGCATAGCCCTGACCAACGGCTTTTGTAACCCATCCGGCAAGCTTGCCATCTGCAAATCGGGCTTCATACACATTGTAAAATACTTTTCTGCCCTTTTTCTCAACTTCAATCGTGTGAAGTTTCAGATCAAGGGGCTGTTGCGCTTCACTTGGTCCCAGAAGCAGTTCGGGAATTCTCTGCTTGGTTTCATTTGCCTTGTTTTCCTCAATAATCGGATTGAGCTTCAACTGAACGCCAGACAGCGTTCCTCCGAAGAAAAAACACAGCATCAGCACCAGCCAGCCCTGAACAATATAGCTTTCTCTGAAATATTGCATCATACTCAATGGCATGGGCTGCAACGGTTTTAGCGGATTCATATCTACCATAATTTACCCTTTCTTACTTTGCGCTTCCCAGCGGGCGCGGAATTGTCCATCGGTTAATCAGGGGCGTAACTCCGTTCATCAGCAATACCGCAAACATCACGCCTTCCGGGTATCCGCTGAATAATCTGAGCAGCATGATAAACGCGCCCACGCCAATGCCAAAAATGAATTTGCCTTTGGGCGTCAGAGGACTGGTTACCGGGTCAGTGGCAATAAAGAACGCGCCGAACAGCAACGCGCCGCCGCACAGATGATGCAGCACTGTCCACCCGGCTTGCGGATTGACCAGACATTGAATCTCGCCGATAACCGCGCTGATCAGAATCACGCCCGCAGGAATTTCCCATGACGCCGTGCGGCGAATACACAGATACAGCCCGCCGATGATACAGGCAAGCGCGCTGGTTTCGCCCAAAGAGCCGTTGGTTGATCCCCAGAACAAATCCGCAAGCGGTGCTACAATGCCGTTTTGCTTGAATGCCGTCAGCGGCGTTGCCTGAGTAATTGCGTCAATTTTGCTCAACGCATCTTCGTAGCCGGTTGCGCCCAATGCGCTGGCAAAGGCAATCATCACAAATGCCCGCCCCACCATTGCCGGATTGAAAATGTTCATTCCGATGCCGCCGAAAATCACCTTGCCGATGCCGATAGCGACAAAAGACGCAATCACGCCCACATACCAGGGCGCAGTTCCCGGCAAAGACATTGCCAGAATCACGCCGGTAACCGCCGCCGAATAGTCTTTCAAGGTAATCGGCTTGCCCCGCATTGTGGTAAACAGCGATTCTGCTGCAAAACAACTTGCCACGCAGATCACCAACTGATGCACCGCATACCATTGAAAGACATACAGTGCCATGCCCACCACCGGAGCCAGCGCAATCAGGACATCCATCATCATTCGCTGTGTTGTCAGAGCCGTATCCGACAAATGCGGCGACGGCGCAACATGAATGACGGAGCCTGCTTCAGCCGGAACTGAATCCGTTTGTTGTTTGTTTTCCATCAAATTCTCATCTCCTCATCCTTATCTTTAAAAAATTATTCTTTCAATCTTCTTATCAGACTTGCAAATTCAGAAGATTTCTTTTCCAGTTCATCTGCATTTATTTTTTCCAATAAAAGGACTCCGTGTCTGACTTTGTGATATTCCCCTTTTTTCGTATCTTTTGTCAATTTCATAAGATATTCAGCAGGTTTTGAAATAGCTTCAATTTGTTCGGAATTTTTGTTAATAAGCTTTTCGGATGTTCCCTTGCCATAATATTCATCCAGTATCTCAGGTTGCAGCAGAAACCATGTCTCCATTTCCTGAATCATAAAAAACACATAATTTTTATAATCACTTAAACGATATTCAGAAATTTTGTTGTCTTTCTCTGATTTCGGTTTATCCAGATCAATCAGGAGAAAATTATCCTTTGATCTTTTATTCTTCAAAAATTTTTTGACAGTTGTTGTTATGCCATCCCCCATCTTAATTCTCGGCATAATTCCTTTGAGTTTTTTAGATAAAAGCTTGTAAAATCCCTGTCTCAGATTGCCATTAGTATCATCTGTCGTGCCTTCTATAAACAAAATTTTTTCTACCATCTGTTTCCTCCCAAGTCACCGTCTCTCCATCTTTTTCCGACAACACGGTATTCATCATACCACCCCTCAAAATCTTCTTCGGAAAATTTATTGATGATGGTCTCATTTTTATTATTTTTCTCAAACACTCTGACATTTTCCAATCTGAAATCGTTAATAACATTTTCAGAATGCGTTGCAATTATCACCTGAGTTTCATCTGAAATATCGTGGATCGCATTTGTAATATTGAGAATCATATCAGGATGTAATCCGGTTTCAGGTTCGTCAATGCAAATCAGACTTCCTCGATTCGGATTATAAAAAATGGATAACAAACATAAAAAATGAAGTGTTCCGTCAGATAAATTGGTAACATGAATCGCTCTCCCCAACTTTTCCTCTTCCATCGCCAATTCAATATTACCGCCAATCGGACGGAACTTAATATCTTTGTAGTATTCATTGACGTCATTAAGTTTTTCCAAAATCTTTTTAAAATGCCTTATGTGATTAAGTCCCAAGAGGTTAAGGATATGAGGCAGATTACTCCCATCCTGAATCAGTTTTTTTTCAGAAGTCGGAAGCATAGGCTTGCGAATTTTGCTTACAGGAGTTGTATCAAAATAATGATATGTCATTATCTCGCTGATTGCTTTCCGAATCGTATCCTGAATATAAAAGCGGTCAGGATCTTTTACCTGACTTAACGATAATTCCTGCGGATCAAGGTTATGATACAAAAGCGAGCGTCTGCTGACATCCGCATCCTTCCCAAATAAAACTCCGCTGCCATTGCTTAGAGAAATATATATAAAATCTTCAGCATCTTGTCTTGGCAGATATAGTTTTTCCGAAACATGATAATTGCTTTCTCCCGGAATGCCGTGGATTGAAATTCTGTAATAAATATCTTCAGTAAACTGAAATCCGAATTTTTTAACAACATCTCCGGCAAATTGATATTCAAGGACAATATCTTTTGATTCATTCCGATCTTCCATATCGCTGAAACAGATATTATCGAATCCGCCCCACTTGTTGAAAATGAGCCGTTTCAATCCTCCTTCGGCAATCCCTTCCTTTAGGAATTGAATCGCTTTGAAAAAATTGGACTTACCGGAGCCGTTGATACCGATAAGAATATTCTCACAAGGATGTAAATCAATTATGGCATCCCTGAAGCCGAAAAAATTTTCCAAATGAACAGACTTAATCATAATTATTATCCCTCAAGCTAATCTTTAAAAGTTCCAATCAGGACATCCATCATCATTCGCTGTGTTGTCAGAGCCGTATCCGACAAATGCGGCGACGGCGCAACATGAATGACGGAGCCTGCTTCAGCCGGAACTGAATCCGTTTGTTGTTTGTTTTCCATCAAATTCTCATCTCCTCATCCTTATCTTGATAAAAAGTTTAAACCTTTATTTTAACATAAATGGTAAATCAGGCAAGTCTTTTTTGAATAAGCCTTATATCGGGAGTTCGCCTTCGATAATCTCTTGCATTTCTTCGATTTCATATATTGTCAGCACACTGATAAGTTCATCCAACTGAGACTCTTGTGCCTCATGTAACTCATTTTCATCCGTAACTTCTCTGTGAGCAATATAAAAAGCCAGATTTTCGAGGTTGTCTTGTTGCTTTTGGAAAAGCTTCTGTAAAAAAGCCTGTTGAATATCATCAGGCAACGTTTCGTAAAGAGAGTATAGATTGTGAGCGATTGTCAGATTTTCGGTTTGCATGGTTTTTCCTCATAATTGCAGATTTAAAGATAGCGTTTCATCACAGCCTGTTTTCTTTCTGCCGCACAGTCTATCACTGCCTGAGCTTTTTTAATGACAGCTTCTGATTTTTCTATCTCAGAAACAAGGGATTGCTGGATAGAAAGATCAGGGACGGGGATTTGAATCTGATAAACATCATTTCTATTTAATCCCGGCACACCAATCCCTTTTATCATTTTATCTAATTCCAATTTTAATAAAACATAGAATAAGTATTTCAAAGAGCATTCTTCATTGAGTTTGAGATAAAAAGTCGTATCAATCGGATAGCAATTTTTTTCAATATAAACAACTTTGCCAGCCGAGCCTTTTCTTCCGATTATAATCGCCGGACTTTCTATTAAAAAATTATTGTGATACCCGTCTATGCCGTTTGAACCCATGACAGGATATTCACCTTCTATTCTTTGATCTTTAGGCAGTCCTTTTCCATACTCTAATGAAAATACTTCTTCAATTTTTTTCATCTCAAAGCCGCTGTTAAACCAAGTTTCTATTTTCATAGTCATATTCTTTTTTGCCTGCTCAATCTGCGCTTGTGCCTGAGATACTTTAGTATCTATGACTTCACATTCGGCTGAGAGCTGTGCCTGCACATCACGGATCGGTACAGGAATTTTGATTTCCATCAAATCCGAACGAGCAATAGATTCAAAAGTTGCGCCCTGCTTCCCTTTAAATAGTTCTTTATGATGAGCAATAAATTCAAAAAGATATTTTCTATTAATTTTATCGTAAGGTCTTATAGCCATTAAACCTCTGCCGATACATATTTTTTCAAACGGATTGATATTTATATCTCCGACAGGCGCACGGACGCTCATCAGAAGGTCGTCCTTAACAGATTCTTTTGTTATTTGTGTTGTCCAAACAACAGGGCTGTTAAGGTAAATATTGCCAAAATCTTTTTTCCCCTGATAAAAAGGAATCCCTTTCTGTTCTTCATTGTAATAACCTGAATCCGGTGATTGTCCTGCGATTATTTCACAAATATCTCCCAGCTTCACCAACGCCCACTTGCTTTCAATGTGAATATTTCTCTTGGGCGCAAGACTGATCTGTTTATCAAAACTTTTACGACTGAAATCAAGCATATCCACCAAACGCGCCGTAGAAAGATACGGCTGCAATATTTCAGGCACATCAATATCCTGCCCTGAAAAGTTCTGCTGAATGTAACTATTAATTTTTTCAGGATGATAGCGATTATCAGCATCATAAAGCGGCGTAAGATGTCTGCCTTTCGCATCTTTGATAAGCTTGATTCCTTCACTGCCTTTGGCAGCGCTCCACTCATAGCCTAAGAACTGCTTTTGTTCTTTGTTATCAGAAGGACTTTTTACAATCACAACCTTTTGCGGATTCAGATAAGCCAAAACAAAATAATATAGCTTATCCTTTTCTATATCAATTACATATCTTAAAAAGCGTTTGTCTGTTTCAGCCTGCTTTTCGTCTTTATTCAACTCTTTGAAAAACTTTTTAGTACGCAGATTTCTGATTTCCGAAGAATTATCGAAATCTTTTCTATAATCCTTAAATATTTCATATTCAAGCAGTTCGGCAGACGGTTTTCCGAAAAAAAGTGTCTGATACTGCTCAAAAGATATTTCTATATGATCACAATATTTTTTAATCAGGCATTCATCCAAAAAAGGCGGTTTCTGGTCGTCAAATACATCTTTCCCGGAATATTTTACATTATCGAACCAATCGTTCACCCTATTCTTGTAATGCTCTGCCGGAGGAGGATTTTCAGTTTTTCTACGCAGAAACAGCACCACCGTATTTGTTCCTGTTTTTCCGAAAGTACCGCTGCCAAGCTCAGTAATTGCAATTATATCAAAATACTGCAATAAAATCTCTCTTGCCGCGATGTATGTGCGATTAGAATTGGAAAGAATAGAAGAAGGCACAATAATGCCTGCTATGCCGTCAGAAGCAAGCAGTTGTTTTGCCCGTTCTATGAAAAACGTTTCAATAGAATTGTTGTCAGACAGGCTTTTAGGTTCAATGGTTTTGCTGAGAGCGTAACGATTGCGCTCTTCTTCAGGCAATGTTTCCAAAAAGCCTTTTACACTGAACGGCGGATTAGCAACCAAAAGACTGAACATTTCATCTCTGATTCTTTCATGTTCAGCCAAAGCATCAGCGTAAAGGATATTAATCTGATCCTGACTATACATAAATGCAGACAATTTTGCCACTTTTGAAAGGCGGTATTCCTTTTCAATGCCGTAAATCTGCGCGTAATAATCCTTAATATCCTTGTCCTTATATTCAATCACAAAAGGCTTGATCTGGCTTGCCAATTCTGTGAGAAAATGCCCTGATCCGCAAGCATAATCAATAGCTTTGGGAATCTGCTCATTTTCTTTTATCCAATTTTCCAAAGGCAGAGACATCAGAATAAACTTGGTTATGGGCATAGGCGTAAAAAACTGCCCTTCGGATTGCTTAATGCCCTGATCAAGAAAGCCTTCAAACATATCGCCTAAAAACTGATTCTGCTGATCTCCGTTCAAACGTATATCCTGCCACATTTTCACAACTTTAAGCAGTATTCCGGCATTCTGATAGAAAAGTCTTTCGTTATGAACATCAATGAATGAAAAATCGTTATTTGTAAAATACTTCTGCTTTCTGAAATGCTCTTTGACTTTTCTTTGAATCGCATTGGGTCTGCCTTGAAATAAGGAAAAAACTTCATCAATTTCTTTATTATCAACATAAGTAACTTCTTCGCCCAAAAATTCATCCATGCCTATTTTGTAGAGTCTTTGCAGACGATCAATCAGATCAAAATAATTATCGGAATATTCACCTTTCCAATAAAATCTGAGATCATGCGGATTCTGTTTTTCATCTACGATTTTGCACAGAAAAAGATTCACCAGTTTATCAAAGGCATTTTCACGTCCTGAAACATTATGCTGCCGCAAAATCGTAGCAAATTCGTGATATTTAGGCTGGTTATCTTGTTCAACAACGGTTTTGAGGTCTTTTTCGGTATATTTCTGTTTTCCGATGTTGTACGGCTGAATCTCTTCATCAAAAATACCGTTAGTCTTGTAATCAAGTTTATACGTTTCTTTCCAAACCTGATATAGTTGTTTTGTATCTTTGGCATCTTTATAGAAAAGAGGCTTATTTTCTTTACCTTCATGCTGTTCTAATAAGTTTCTGATGTCGGTAGCGGTAATGATATAATTCTGATAATCAACTTTATTATCTTTAAAATCAGAAGTATATAAACAAATAAATTGTGTATCGCCTTCCTGTCTCAGATAACCGAATAATTGTCCGCCGTTCAGTTGGGTATCTTTCCAAGCATCATCAAATTCTCTACCTTCAGTTTTACACTCAATAATAAGCAAGGATTTTAAGTTATTATCTCTAACCAGAATATCGGCACGTCCGCCGCTTGCACCATGTCCTAATTTCCATTTAGGCTCAAGCTCAAGATGTTCGGGTTTATAACCTTTTTCCAACAACCGATGAACGCACTCAAACACAACGAAATTTTCATTCGCCGAAAAGTTGCAGGTATGGCGTTCATTGACTTTTAACCCTTTATCTTCGGGATAAATCAGCAGTTCTTTTTCAAAGTCTGCTTTCAGAGCGCAATCTGTTTGGTCAAAATGCTTTGTAAAAACATTGCCGAAAAGAGTGCTGTCTTTTTGAAATCCAAGGGTTGTAAGCAAATCCTTCAGATTGTTTTTATCTATCATAATTTCAGTCTCTTATTTTTAAAGAAATCAGAACATACTTCTTCTCTGAAAGCTATACCTTATTTCAGAGAATTTGTCATGTCAAATTTTGAGGGTGTTGTCGTAATAGCAAGACAAACTGATTTTGAAATTAAGAGATTGAAAGAATAGAGTAAAATGAGATTTCAGGACATGTATCAAAAAAGGATTTTACAACTTTACCACGCCATCCCGCAATTCAACCACGCGGTCCGCAGTCCGCGCCAATTCCATATTGTGCGTAACCAAAATGATGGTCAGTTCTTTATGCTGATTCAAATCTTTCAGGATTTCGCTGATTTCATGGCTGCGCGAGCTATCCAGATTTCCGGTCGGCTCATCTGCCAAAAGAATCTGCGGATAATTGACCAATGCTCTGGCAATCGCAACGCGCTGCATTTCGCCGCCGGACAACTGCCCCGGCAGATGATTTTTTCGTTTGTCAATCCCCAGCATGTTCAACAGCTCGGACGCATGGTTTTCCGTGCCGTCTTTTTTATAAAATGTGGATGGCAGCAGAACATTTTCCAAAACGGTCAGCGTGGGAATAAGATAAAATTTCTGAAAAATATATCCGAACAGCTCGCGCCGGATTTTGGTCAGGTCTTTTTCAGACAGAGTTTTTCCTTCGCTGAAAATTTCTTTATCGCCGATAGACAGCTTGCCGGATGAAGGATTATCCAAACATCCCAAAATGTTAATCAGCGTGGTCTTGCCGGAGCCGGACGGACCGATAAACGAAACATATTCCCCTTTCTGAATATCCAAAGATATATCATTGACTGCATAAATCTCTTCGATGCCCCGCCGATAAATCTTTTTAAGGTGTTGTGCCTTGATGGCAATCTGATTTTCCATTGTTATGTCTCGCTTTCAATTCAATTCGCTTCGGATAGATTCAAGGGGTCTGACTCTGGCGGCTTTCCATGCCGGATAAATACCGCTTACCAGTCCGATGATCAGCACGGTCAGCATGGTCATGGCGATCAGATTGAAATCCAGTTTAATCAGAGAGCCGGTTGGTGTATAAGGTAAAAGTTTTCGGATTAAAAATTCAGTGGTTTTGGAAAGCCCGAAGGTCATGCCGGTTCCGGCTATTCCGCCCAAAATGCACAGAATAAAGGTTTCAATCCATATCAGCTTGAAAATATCCCAAGGCATTGCGCCAATGCTTTTTAAAATGCCGATTTCCTGAAACCGCTCAAATACGGACATTAAAATCGTGTTAATCACGCCGACCATCGCGATTAAAATGGCAATCATGGCGATTGAAAACACCATAACCTTTGCAGTTGAAACAAGATTCATAATGGTCTGCTTGACCTGCGCCAGAGATACCACCTGCACATCCGGCAATTCATAGAGTTTTTCCTCGAATTTGGCAATGTTAGCATCTTTTTTAACCTTGATGCCCAGCCCGGTCAGTTCTCCGGTTTTACCGAACAACTTTTGCAAGGCATGAATCGGCACAAAAATCGTCCCGTCATCCTGCGTTCCGGTTCGCTTCAATATGCCTACAACTTTGAGTTCGATATTTTTATCCGGGATAAGTAAAATATCTCCGGCTTCGCGCTGCTCAAGTTCGGCAGCCTCATAGCCCATGACCACTTCAAGGGCTTTTGAATCGGTGAACCATTTGCCTTGCTTAAATTCCAGAAAGCTTTTCATTTTTGGAAATGTTTCAGGATCAACACCCAGATATGCGGACATGCCGCCGCTTTCGCCTTTATTCGGGTCAAATACCGCGTGCATGAGCATCGGCGTTACCTTATCCACTTCAGGATTGACAAGCACCAGATTTGTTATGGATTCTTTCATGTATCGCAAGCCGGTTCCGCCTTTGAGCATGAGTGTTGCCGCTTCATACGGGCAGCCTTTGGCGGTTACCAAGACCTGAAAGCCCATGTTGTCAATATCGCGGTTGAGCGAAGCTTCATAGCCCTGATTAAAGCCCATGAGACTCGCCAAAACCCATGCGGAAAGCCCGACGCCGATAATGGTTAAAATGCTTCGCGTTTTTTTGCGGAGAAGATTTTTATATGACACTTTATAAATACTGAGCATGATTACACCTCTTGGTTTGTTCAGAGAAATATCTGAAATCAGATTAAAAATATAATATAACCATGCTCACTGAGCATTACAATATTATGTTATGTCGAACGTGCCGTTAAAGTTTCCGATAATAGTAAATCTGTAGGATTACCCGATGGTCGTCAGTATTGTGATCATACAGATACATGGCACGCAGGGTAATATCGCCGGTCAGCATAAACGAAGGTCCCGCAGAAATCTGATAATTGCGATCCGATGCAATTTTCCATAGCGCAGGCTGCACCTCAAGCTTCAACCGCCCTTCATCAAGCAGATTGATACCGAGTCTCCAGAATGCGGCATAGGTTTCCTCATCTTTATTTCTGCCGCCCATGATTTCCATCCGGCTTTCAAGATTATTCCACAGATAAGTAATATCCGTGCCTGCCACAGCAAATCTCATCGGCTCATCACTCATCAGGTGATAGCCCATCGTATCCAGCGTTTTGCCATACGCCATCGAAAAACCGAGATTATAATTGTCCTGATTGAGCGTTCCTTTGGAAATTCTTGCAGACGCCAGATAATTGCCTTTGAAATATATCGGCATTCCCGTGCCGGTAGTTACCGATACGCCGATATTTCCCCATGAAAAATCCCGATAAGCCCCCACGCCCCAGTCCCGATCAAAGCCGAACTGATTCATGGCAAGCGTATCCAGCAAAAGCCCGTGACTGTCAAAATAGGAAGATAACCCTAATGACGGGCGGTTATGTCCTATCCAAAGGTCTGACCACCCGGATTTGTATTTGAAATACGCGTTATACAACTGAGGTTCCGCATTTTCGGTATCTGCGAGATCATAAGCCACGCGGGCTTGAAGGGCAAGTGCGGCAATATCTCCGCTGTCTACTGAAAACTTCTGCAGATAATCAAGCCCCAGAGACGGCTTCTGCATAACGTCTTCGCGGGTTTTTGAATAATATACCACATCGCTTTCACGGCTTGAATATCCGCCGATGCCCTGAGCTTCAAGATATAGAAGAAAATCCGCTGCGTGAGATGCGGTTTCAAGGCATCCCAACAGCAATACGATAAACAGAAATTTTTTTAATCTCAAAATACACACTCCTTTTGTAAATGGTCTTTATTTTTTCAATGGTTCGGACAGTTTTTTGAAATTCAATTATTGACAGGAGTTTCTTCTATGAGAGAAACAGGTGTTTCCGCAGACACAATTTCTCATTCATAAGGAAGAAACTCCGTGAAAACGATAAATACGATTCCGGAAAAAATGTCAACTGTTTTCAAACCGCAACGTAAATTCATACATCCGAAAAGACTAATATTAACCTGATACCAAATCGCTTTCAACCCCACCTAACCCCCCAGCCCCCTTCCCTGAGAGGGAAGGGGGAGACATCTCCCCTCTCCTTTCAGGGGAGGGGCCGGGGGAGGGGTGTTTTATCATTCTTTGATAGCAAATCGGTATGAGTTCGATGAGTTGCCGAACTATTTCATTTTTTTATTTTTTATGATAGGAGTTACGCAGTTGAATAAAATTAGGAGTTACGCATTTGGAATTTAAGCCTTTGATTTTATTGATAGCAATTTGTGCGATGCACAGACTTGCGGGGCAATATATTTTTCGGCAGAAACAAACTCATGTTCCATTACGAACCGACACATACGGAGCATTTTCAGCCGCATATCAACGTTTATACCCGAGAAAAAAACTGGAAAACAGCAGGGGATGAGGTATTCTCATATCATTACACAGAAATACCATCCGTTTGAAATCCTTGCTATGCTTGAAAGATATTTTGCATAATGTGAGAATAATCCTAACTATCTGTTGCCGCCGATAGAACGGCTGAACATGGTGTTATATTCCTCCCCTCACCAACCGCACATAATTGTAAATCCGAATCGCATCGCCCTGAGGTCCGTGTCCGGTCGGATAATCCGCGGGATTGCCGCTTTTGGGATCGCTGCGCTGCGCTCCTGCACCGTGAACATCAACCCATGAGTTGTTCATATAGCCCATTGCTCTGCCGAATGCCACATAAGCCGCATATTGTCCCATGCCATTTGATGCAGCATGAGTCGTACCTGTCCAGTAAAACGGATAATCATCCTTACCGGCTTCGTTCTTAATCTTTGTGCAACTGAACATCGGATTGATTGCGGCAGAGTTTGTTTTATCCGGTGAGCGGGTATAGTCAACAATACCCTGAAGTTCTTTGGCATTCGGAAGCCGCCAGTCATTATGACCGAGATATTTCTGTGCATTTTTTGTCTGAACATACGCCAGCGCATCCGACCAGTTCATGCCTGAACCGCTGTCATTTTTTGACCAGATCAGCCCGGTTGCTTTATCCGTTACGGTATTATCGCCGTTGTCTGTGAAATTGTTGATTCCGTAAGCCGTATTGCCACGCACACAGATTACAAAGAAGGTCTTTTCCGAGCCTCCGCCCGGCATGGTCAGCCCATAGCCCTTGATCCGCCCATCGGCAAAATTCACGCCGAACAACGTGCTGCCGCCGTCATTTGCGGTATTGCCGACATAAAGATTTGATGAGGCATACTGTGAATCAATGATGCGCTCGCCCGCGCTTGTCTGTCCGTAAGCAAACTTGAAATAGCCCGTATCAATGAACGGGGTCAATCCTGATGTGTCGTTGCCGGTAACGCCGCTCGGATCCGTGCCGTTGAATTTTATCAGCGAATACAGTTCTTTGATGGTCGGCAATCGCCAATCGCTGAATCCTCCGAATTTCTTGGCATTGAGGGTTGCCGGATATGCCTGTGCATTTGTCAATGTCTTTTTGTCGCTGGCAGTGATAGAAGCATCATTGTTGGTATCCGGGCTGCTCTGCCATATCAGTCCGGTATTGTTATCTTTTACCGTCAAACCATCGCTGCTCAGGGTGTAGGTTGGCTGATTGCCCGCATACTGAGCATCCTGTCCGTAAAACGCCGCGCCTGATGCCGGACAACTGATTTCAGACGTGGCATTGTAGCATTTACTCTGCCCCGTATCAGCAATGGCATAAGATGTTGAAAATGTGGAAATATCCATTTTCCAATACAGCCCCGAAGCGTCATTCGGATATGCGGCGTAATTCAGAACAAACGCATAGCCCACGCCCTGATAATCCGCGCAGGAAAATTTCAGATTCAGGTCGTTTGCAACGCTGATGCAGTTGTCGCCGGATTGAATCTGTTTTGCTGCGACAGCATCTGCTTTCCAATAAAATCCGGTATCATGCTGGAAAAAACTGAATGGAATCTGATATTTCGCGCCCTGATATTCGGCGCAGATATTGAATTTCAAATCATTTTCTACGGTTACGCATCCTGCGAAAAGATTGCCCGGATTGCCCATTGCCATGATTGTCAGAATAAAAATTGCTGCGATAAAATTTTGTTTCATAATTCCTCCGTTTCCATTTGATGAAAATGCTACCTGAATCAGATAGCACTTTCATTTTTATCCTGTCAAGGATTCTTCATCCTCCGCGTACAAGGCGGACATAATTGTAAATGCGGATCGCATCGCCCTGAGGTCCGAATCCTGTGGGATAGTCGGCAGGATCGCCGTTTTTGGGATCACTGCGCTGCGCTCCTGCCCCGTGAACATCAAGCCATGAGCCGTTCATATATCCTATGGCTCTGCCAAAAGCAAGATAGACAGCACCCATATTTTCCAAGTGTGTAGTGCCTGTCCAATAGAACGGATAATCGGCTTTGCCAGCTTCATTGATAATCTGAGTGCAATTAAAAATCGGATCGATTGCGGCTGACTTTGCAGCATCTGGCGAACGGGTATAATCAACAATGCTTTGCAGTTCTTTGGCATTGGGCAGCCGCCAGTCATTGTGTCCGAGATAGTTCTGAGAGTTTTTGGTCTGAACATGACTCAGAGCATCCTGCCATATCATCCCCGAACCGCTGTCCGTCTGAGACCACATCAGCCCCGTTGCCGTATCTGTAATCGTGCCGTTGTTATTATTGACAAAGTTGTTTTTCCCATAGCTTGTGTTGCCCCGTACATATCTGACATAGAGTGTGTTGCCAACGGTGCCGCCGCTTCCGGGCTGATATTTCGGATAGCCTTTGATTCTGCCGTCAATAAAGTTGACGCCGAACACCGTAGCGTCTCCGTTCATCGTGGTGCTGACATATTCCGTGGCAGACCAGTCCTGACCGTCAATCACACGCCCGCCCGTAACATCGCCGTATATGATTTCAAAGTTCTTATCAATATAAGGTGTGCATTGAGCATCAGTTATACCGGACTTGCCGGTAAAGTTGATCAGCGAATACAGTTCTTTGATAGTCGGCATCCGCCAATCGCTGTAACCGCCTACACGGGAAGCTGATGCGCCGGAAACTGCGGCATCCCATGTAACTTTCGAGCCTCTTGCCTCAACCCACATCAGTCCGGTATTCAGGTCTGTGATGGTTCCGTCTCCGTTGTTTTTGTAAGACGGCTGCTTGCCGGAATAATTGGCATCCTGCCCGTAGAAGTCTCCCGATGCCAGACAGGTCATCTTAGCCGAGGTATCGTAACATTCGCTTTGCCCGGTATCAACAACAGCATAATCATAGCATCCTCTAATTCCCGCTATGATTTGCAGCATATAGATAATTTCAGGCAACCCGAATTTGCCGTCAGTATAAATATCGGGAATGATAGTGGGGGTTGACGATACGGATATATCCGACACTATCCGCAATCCTGTGATGACATCATTCAGATCCGGACATGCACTTTGCGAATGCGTCGGGAATGCGAACAATGCCATAACCGCAAAAATTACAACCAGTTTTTTCATGTTACAATCTCCTTTGCGTTTCTGATTTTGTCTCTTCTTAATCAAAAACTATACCGAATAATGTAATGATAACATGATAACATAAGATTGCGGAGAAATTGTGGAGAAATTATGTGAATATTGAGGAGATTGTCGAATAAGTTGAAAAACGTCTTGAAACATATTATCTCATATACCGTCTGTTATGAAAGGATAATCATCTTGAAAATAAAACTCGCTCATAAATTTTTTACGGCATTTTCCCTTACCGCGCTGATGATCGTGGTCCTGATGATCGGTAGCGGGCATTGTATCTCTGCTTTTATCCAGACACCTGCTTGCCCCGATCCGGCAGCTTGCAAACGGAACAAAGGGGCTGACTTCGTTGAAATTCGATACCAGAATCCATGTGCATTCCGAAGATGAATTGGGACAATTAGCTGATGATTTCAATATGATGGCGGATACGTTGAAAAAATACGAAGAGATGCGTCAGCAATGGATAACCGATATTTCGCATGAATTGAGAACCCCGCTTTCTGTGTTACAGGGAGAAATCAAGTCATAATTCATCGGAGTTGACGATATATTTTGAGGATTCGGGTCCCGGCGTACCGGAAGAATCTCTGAACCGTCTGTTTGAGCGGCTTTACAGAGTTGAAAAATCCAGAAGCCGGGCGTTGGGCGGCAGCGGGCTGGGGTTGTCAATCTGCAAAGAAATCATGGAACGTCATGGCGGAAGGATTCGGGCGGAAAATGCAGAATCCGGCGGATTGCGGATGGTTATGGTTTTCCGGCGTTGAGAGATGATATTACTGCGTGAGTGATTGCATATTCTTCACTGCGTAACTCCTAATAAATGTGAATCAACTTATCTTCAATCTCTATGTGGTTAATTCTCCGCCGGTTTGTAGCGATAAAAATAGAATTAATTTGGCTATTAAAAAAATCTCTTGACAACTGTCACCCATCGGTGATATTGAATATATCACTTTTAAGGGACAATATGACAATAAAAACTCGCTCTGCGAAAATCAAATCTTCAGAACCTCCGGCGCGAAATCGGGAAGCTACCCGCACCCGTCTGATCGAAGCTGTCGGAAATCTGCTTGCCCGCGAAGGCTTCAGGGCGGTGGGGATTAATGCCGTTGCCCGCGAAGCAGGCGTTGACAAAGTTCTGATTTATCGCTATTTCGGAGGCATGAAAGGCTTGATTTCCTCATTCGGTCAGGAAGGCAATTTCTGGCCTACCATGAAAGAGCTTGCCGGAGGTGATATTGACGCATTTATGAGCCTTCCGTTAGCTGAACGCGCATCTCAGATGATTTCCAATTTTATGCACTCACTTCGTAAGCGTCCGATAACTCAGGAAATTCTGGCATGGGAAATGATAGAGCAGAATGAATTTACAACAGAATTGGACATTATCCGCGAAAATATGATGAAGCGGTTTGTCGAATCGTTTATGCCCTGCGATGAGTTAGGCATAGATACGGATGCGGAAGGAGCGATTATCGGAGGTGCTATCAACTATCTGGTCATTCGTTCCCGAAACTTTTCCCGATTCGGCAGTTTGAATCTCGGAACAGAGGAAGCGTGGGAGAGAATAGAAAAAGCAATGAGAAGAATCATTTTCAGTCTCATCAAACCCCAGCCCCTCCCTGAAACAGATAGGGGAGTTAGGGGATAGGTTTGTCATCATAAGGAGACAACTTTAAAATCCAAAGGTATCAGGTATGCGTAAAACAACTATTATTTTTGCAATAATCGTATCAGGGGTCTTTGTCGCAGCCCTGATGATGAAAAATCATCAGAGTCAGGCTGAGGAAAAACCGGTGTCTGCCGAGCGTCCGCCGGTAGCCGTGGAAACGGCTGTTGTCACACCTTCGGATATTTTTGAAACCGTTGATGTGGTCGGAACCCTTGCGCCCAAATTTCAAACAGATGTCAGGGCAGAATACAACGGGGTTGTCAAAGAAGTTCATGTAACCGAATGGGTGCGGGTGAAAAAAGGCGACAAGCTTGCCAGTCTGGATACGCGTGAGCCGGAAACTCTGCTCAACAGAGCAAAATCCGCAACAGAAATGGCAAAAGCCAATCTGTTGCAAGCCAAAGTTGCTTCTCAGCGGGCGGAGCGCGAATACAACCGTATTCTCAAACTCAAAGAATCGGGATTAGCCACGCAGCAGAGCGTGGATGAAGCAGGCACGGAAAAAGAAGCCGCAGTTGCCAGACATTCATCGTCTCAGGCAATGCTCAATGCCGCGCAGCATGAACTTGAACAGGCAAAAGTGCGGTTTTCCAAAACCGTGATTTATTCGCCCATTGACGGCATTCTTGCGGAGCGGCGTGTCAGCGTAGGGGATTTGGCAACAGATAAGCCATTGTTCCGGCTTGTGGATAACCGGATTCTGGATCTGACCGTTACGGTGCCGTCCAAATTCATCCGATTTTTAAAGCCGGGCTTGGAGCTGCGCTTTACCACCGACGCGTTTCCGGGGCAGACGTTTGCAGGCAAGCTGATGTATATCAATCCGGTAATCAATGAAACAGATCGTTCGGTGAAAGTCGTGGCAGAAGTTCCCAACAAGCCTGAAGTGCTGAAAGGCGGGCTGTTTGTGGAAGGTCAGATCATTATCGGACAGCGCAAAGAGGTATTACAGGTTCCCCGAAACGCGCTGCTGAACTGGGATGTCAATACTCAGAAAGCCGAACTGCTGGTGGTTGAAGGCGACACTGCCAAACGCCGATCCGTGATTGCGGGCGTAACAACCAAAGATATGGTGGAAATCACCTCCGGCATATCCGCAGGCGATCAGGTGATCTGCCGGGGCGGATTCAATATCAAAGACGGCGATAAAGTGAAAATCAACGGGGGAAAATAATTTACCCGGAAATGAACCCCGGAAATAAATTTCCGGGCTATTGTGTGTCGTCCCTACGGGACTTTTCTCTGATGTCCCATAGGGACATTTCATAATAGCACGGCAATTTATTGCCGTGAGAGTGGAGGAAAATAAACAAACATGTTTTTATCCGATCTTTCCATCAAACGCCCGGTATTTGCCACTGTGCTGATGTTATCTTTGGTAACACTGGGCATGTTTTCATATCGCCGTCTGGCAGTGGATATGTATCCGGATGTTGAAATTCCGGTAGTCTCCATTATTACCAAATATCCGGGCGCATCCCCTGAAACGGTTGAGCGCGAAGTTACCAAGCGAATTGAAGAAGCCGTCAATCCGATTTCCGGCGTCAAGCATGTAACCTCAATTTCACGCGAGAGCGTCTCAACCGTTGTCGTGGAATTCCGCTTGGAAATCAGAGTGAATGAAGCTTCTCAGGATGTGCGTTCCAAAATCGGAGCAATACGGGGCGATCTGCCGAAAACCATTGAGGAGTCAATTATCCAGAAGCTGGATTTCTCAGCCATGCCCATTATTTCGCTGGGTGTGCGCTCGGCAGCAATGAATCCCAGAGACTTATCAACGCTGGTTGAAAAGAAAGTCAAGCGCAGACTTGAAAGCATTTCCGGCGTGGGAAAAGTGGATTTGGTCGGGCTTTCCAAGCGTGAAGTCAATGTGAACATTGATCCGGCAAGACTTGAGGCGTTGGGAATGGGCGTGGATCAGGTCATCGGCGGATTGCAGTCTGAAAATGTCAACACGCCGTTAGGGCGGCTCAAGCGCGGACACTCCGAATATCCGCTCAGAATATCCGGCAAGCCTGACAAAGTTGAGCAGTTTAAAACAATGATCATCGGAGAAAGCAACGGTCGCCCGATTAAATTATCCGAAGTGGCAGATGTCAGAGACGGTGTTGAAGAGCAGCGCACTTTGGCATTGGTCAACGGCATTCCGGCAGTGGGATTGAATATTCTCAAGCAATCCGGCGCAAATACCGTTGATGTCGTGGATACAGTCAAAAAAATCATTGTGAAGCTTCAGAAAGAAATGCCGCAGGGAACTTCGATTGAGATTGTGCGCGATGGTTCTGTGATGATTCAGGATTCTGTCCATGATGTGCAGAAAACGCTGTTTGAGGGCGGTATTTTAACCATTCTGATTGTATTTTTATTCTTAAATTCATGGCGATCAACCGTCATTACAGGTCTGACGCTTCCGATTTCGGTTATTTCTTCGTTTATCGTGATGAATTTTATGAACATGACGCTCAATATTATGACGCTGATGGCATTATCGCTGGCTATCGGAATGCTGATTGATGATGCGATTGTGGTGCGTGAAAATATCGTGCGCCATCTGGAAATGGGCAAAGAGCATTTTCAGGCAGCACGGGACGGAACAAGCGAAATCGGGCTTGCGGTCTTAGCCACCACGTTTTCAATTGTGGCAGTGTTTGTGCCGGTGGCATTTATGAAAGGCATTGTGGGGCGATTCTTTTTCCAATTCGGCATCACCATCACCTTTGCGGTTCTGGTATCCCTGCTGGTTTCTTTCACCTTGGATCCCATGATGTCTTCGCGCTGGTATGACCCGGATATTGAGCGCAAAGGCAGGCGGCATGTTGTTGCCCGAATGCTGGATATTTTCAACGATGCTTTTGACCGAAGCGCGGATCGGTATCGCGGCATGATTGCATGGGCATTGGATCATCGGAAAACCGTCATGGTGATTGCGCTGCTTGCATTTTTCGGCGGAATGAAGATATTTTTATCTTTGCCGTCCACATTTATGCAGGACTATGACCGCGCTGAATTTCAGATTATGTTCACGACCGCGCCGGATGCGTCTTATGATGAAACCAAGCGGCGCGTGGATGATGTGTTGAAGATTCTGAAAGATTTTCCTGAAATTCATCATACTTATTCTACCATCGGCGCAGGAGACTCCGGCACAGTCCGGGATGCCATCGTATATGCCAAGCTTACAGAAAAATCAGAGCGGAAACGCTCTCAGATGGAGATTCAGAGCGAAGTACGGCGGAGATTGACAGAAGTACCGGGAATTTTGTCGTCAGTCATTGAGGCAGGACGGCTTCACGGCGCAAAAAAGATGCAGTTCAGCATTACCGGAGAAGATATTGACCTGCTCAAAAAATATTCCGCACAGATGAAAAAAGAACTGTATAAAATTCCGGGCGTGATTGACCTTGAAGTTACGATGGAGCATGACACGCCGGAGTTCCGTCTGGTGGTTAATCGGGAACGCGCCACAGACGCGGGCGTTACCACCGGCAATATTGTGCGGACAGTCAGCGCAATGGTCGGCGGCGAAGCTTCGACAACTTATGAGGATGAAGACGGGGATGCGGTCAATGTGCGGGTGCGGCTGCCTGAAGAATTGCGCCAAGACCCGGCTCAGGTGGAACGGCTCAGGCTTGCGGTTCGCCATGCAGGCACAAAATCGTCTCTGATTCAATTAGGCGATTTGGTAACATATAACGTCAGCACCACGCCGTCTGAAATCAATCGCCGGGACCTGATCCGCGAAGTTCAGATTTCTGCAAATTTGGACGGCATTGACTTAGGGACTGTAATGAATAAGGTAAAAGAAACCGCAAAAACGCTGAATATGCTTCCGGGCTATAATGTTGCATTTTCAGGTGAAGCTGAAGATATGGTGGAATCTTTCGGATATATGGCAGAAGCATTGCTGATGGCGGTAGTTTTTGTGTATCTGATTTTAGCCGCGCAGTTTGAATCCTTTATCGAACCGTTTTCGATTATGTTTTCGCTGCCGCTCTCGGTAGTCGGAATGGCAGCCATGCTGTATTTTACCAAAGATTCTATCGGCATCATGTCGCTGATCGGTCTGATTATGCTCATGGGGCTTGTAACCAAAAATGCCATTTTGCTGGTGGATTACACCAAAATTTTAAGAGCAGACGGCATGAGCAGGCGTGAAGCGGTGATTACTGCCGGGCGAACCCGGTTAAGACCGATTATGATGACAACGCTTGCGATGATTTTCGGAATGATGCCGCTGGCTTTGGGGCTTGGGGCAGGCGCGGAAATGCGTGCGCCGATGGCGCGGTCGGTTGTCGGCGGATTGATTACTTCAACCTTGCTGACGCTTTTGGTCGTGCCGGTGATGTACACCATTTTGGATGATTTCGGAACTTGGGTGCATCGGAAATGGGCGGGAACACAGGTGCAGCATAATTATAAAAAGTAAAGGGGAAAGCTTCTAATCTCCTGTTGCATATTGTCGCCAAAAACGATATATAAACAGGAGAGTAGGATTCAAACTTAGGATTATCGGATAAATGAAATGTCTTGTAACAAATTCATAAAATTTTTATCTGAATTAGGGTTTTGTGAGAAAGATATTAATCAAAACTTGAAGGAGGATACTTTTTTTTATTATAAGTCTGTTAAAAATGAAGATAAAAAATATGAAAATGGCATTTATATCAGGTATATCCATATCCCTGAAGAAAATTTCAAAGAAATATTTTTTCAAAAACATGCTGATATTTGGAATGAAAATAATGAATGTTTTTTTATCGTGATTTCAGATTACGATACTTATCTTATTAATGCAAAAGTCAAACCTGATTTCTCAAATCCTTTGCATAAATATAACACCATTGAAAACTTCAGATATGGCATAAATAGCACAGATTTTGACCCGAATGAATTAAGAATATTGAGTAAAGATAATATAGATTCTGCATATTTTTTTGATTTCGTTATAGAAAAAATCAAACACCAAAAGACAGGTGAAGTTGACAAAGATTTACTCCTCAATCTGATTCAGTTAAAGAATGATTTATTGCAAATACACAATGCTCAGGAAACTGTCCATCTCCTTATTCTGCGGTGTCTGTTCATCAAATATCTTGAAGATAGAGAAATTTATAAGAAAAATTATTTATTGAACATCCTTAAAACCGGCTCCGGTCAAAAGTTGATTGATGCTTTTGATCAGATAAAGCGAATTAACGGAGATATTTTTCAATACGACGAATTTTCTGTCAATGATATACATTCGGAATATTTGGAAAAATTGGAAAAGTTTTTCAGTTGTGATTATCGAAGCGGACAGGGAACACTTTTCCCTTACAGATTCAATAAAATACCTATACAACTCATCAGTCATGTATATGAAGCTTTTTTATGTGATATACGAAAAAAATCAAAAGGTATCTATTACACTCCTGAATTTATAGTCAGATTCATGCTATCGCATACAGTGCTTCCGAAATTGCAGGAGAAAAAAGATATAACCGTGATTGATCCTTCCTGCGGTTCAGGAGCTTTTTTGGTTGAAGCATTTAAACAGATAGTAAAAAGCAATAATGCTGAACATGATTATGATAAGAAAAAAGATATACTTGAAAATCAGATATTCGGAATTGACATTGACAGACAGGCATTGCAGATAGCAACTTTCAGCCTTTATCTTGCTTTGCTTGAAGGTGAAGAACCGAAAACTGTTCAGGAAAAAATTGAAAATGCCTATCCTATTCTTCCCTCATTGATCAATCATACACTGCGGATGGGAAATTCATTAACTGATGATATTTATAGCAATGTCAACTTTGATTGTATCGTGGGCAATCCGCCATGGGGTTCTGTTCCTAAAACAGGAGGAGATGAAGAGGACAAACGAGAGAGAAGTGCTATCGGAGAAAAAGGTAAAATCGGTTCATTAACAGAAAAGGGAATAACTATCAAATTTCCTGAATATGAAAATGTTGCTGATTATCAGAGATCACAAGCATTTCTGTTAAGAATTGACCGATGGTGTAATGCAAATACAATTTGCTCGCTAATCGTAAATAGTCCCATATTTTTAAATGAAAAAGCCGAAGATTTCAGAAAAGATTTATTAAATCGGTATAGAATTATTAATTTTTATGAATTGTCTCATCTGAATAAAATTCTGTTCAAGAAAAGAAGCATCGGAAAAATAAGGAATAATGGAAAAGAAGAGGATATTACAATCGGTAGCAGCGAACCTTGCGCGATAATCGTATTTGATAAGAAAGATATTCACGACAATATCATCCGATATATTTCTCCTAAACTGACAAAATTTTCTGAAACATTTCAACTGATTCATTATACTCAGAAAGATATAATATCGGTCAGTCAGGAAGATTTGAAAAAAGAAGATTACTGGCTATGGAGAATTTTTGTTAATGGATCATGGAGTGATTATCAATTACTTAAAAAAGCTTATATGAATAGAGAAGAAATAGATATTACTTGCCGATCAGGATTTCAACCTAAAAATTCTATGAAAACTCTTGGGAAACCATTATATCGAAACTTAATCGAACCCGAAAATTTTGAACAATATGTTATTAAAGGGGAATTAGAAAAATTCAATTGGAATCAGAAGTTACATAGAAGGCGAAAGGAAGATACTTTTCTTGGAAAAAGAATACTAATTCCCGTGAAACCTCTGGAATCAGATAAACTCAGATTCAGAGGAATACGAGTTGATAAGGATATAGTCCACAAACATAATATTTTATGTATCAAAATCAATAAAAACAACAAATTGATAGAAGATTATGCTCCATATTTGGGGATATTGAATTCTTTATTTCTCGGATATTATATCTATCATATATCGTCTCAATGGGGAAAAGGTGAAGAAAAAAGAAGCGCGTTGAGAAATAGCGATATTGAAAAACTCCCTTTTCCCGATATTGCTTTTTCTGATGAAAGAATCCGAAGATTGAGCAATTGGGTTGAACAAATCGAAGCCGATAAAAAAGAAGGCAAAGATACTTCTGATCTGGAATATGACATTGATGAATCAGTCTTTGATTTATATAGATTATCAGAATTTGAAAAAGAAATTATAAGAGAATTTTATCAAGTAAATGTTGAACGTCATGGAGATATGGTAACATCTGAAGATATACAGAAATATGTTGATAAATTCAGAAAGGTATTCAGTTTTATCTTAGATGAGCATCTTGCATTAAATGCAAGGTATCGTATTTCATCAAATATCGGAGCTTATGTGAGCTTTTTTGTTGTCAAAAAAGAAGAAATGATTTCAGCGGTGAAAACAGATATGACTGAAGAACGTCAAATACTTGATATTGTTAAAAAGAAACAGTTAAGTAACAGCGACACTTTGTTTTCATCCAGATTGAATGAAGATAAAGTAAAAATTTATGATAATGAAAAATTTTTTATTATCAAAAGCAATTATTTCAAGGATTGGACGATCAGACAGGCTATGAACGATGCAAATGAGGAAATAGCTTTGATAATGAAAGGACTGCCAGAACAATGACATACTATGTTGAAGAAACGACTGAAGAGACTGTGAAAAAGATCAGAGGTTTCAGATTAAAATATTCATCACATAAAGAAGTGATAGAAAAGCTTTACCTTAATGCGCTCATCAACTCATTTGAAAGAATCAAGTGTGTTCAAGGCATAAACGAACTATCTGAAAATGATATTAGAGATAAATTCCAATATGACCTTGAACATTCAAATCCGATTATTACCGAATATATATCCAATAATACTATAACATTCAATAGCGAAGCTCAGATAATTGAAGAAAAATATAAATTCAGAACAGATATTAAGTTGTTCTGTGCGTGTTTTATGAAGCATTTTATTATAGAATGTAAATGTTTAGAATCTGCTTCTCAAGTTTATATTAAGGGAAATTACAACAAAAGTAAGGATAAATATGAAGTCAATAGAATTGAACGATTTATTACATTAACCTACGCTAAAGGTGAGCGATATGCAGGAATGCTTGGTTTTATTGTAAAAGGAAATCCTGAAAAAATTGTTGAGAACTTAAAATCCAAAGTGATGGCTTTTCATCCTTCTGATAATATCAAAGAGTTGATAGATAAAAAAATTGCTGACTGGGAACTCAGCTTTCAATCAGAACATATTCGTACTGATAAGACAGAAATACATTTATATCATCTATTTTTTGATTTTATTCAAACATCTGTAAGTGTAAGCAGTAAGAAGAGGAGTAAAAAATGACTGACTATTTGTATTCCGGGTAGGGTTAGCCATTATACAGAGTATAATTATTTATTATAAAACAAAATTATATATATATATTACGATGTATAACCCTAAAATGCCACATAATACCATATGTAATTAAGCTTGAAGTGAACAAGCCTTTGAAGTTCAAAATCAAGGCTATTATGACTTGCTTTCTAAGGAGAATGAATTTACGCATGAAACTTGTATCGGATAATATCGGGGAATGGCTGCGAAATCGTTGCATCGGAACAACTTATCATGTTGCTATGCTCATCATACTGACCTTACTGCTGACAGCCCATCCCGCATACACGGCGGATGATCGGATGATTACCATAGATGATGCTCTGAAACTGGCGGCACAGCAGAATAAAGACATCAGAATGGCGATGGAATACCGCAATCTGGTAGAAGGGCGGTATGTGGAAGAACGATCCGCCGCGCTTCCCAAACTGGGGCTGACTGCAACTGCAACCATGAGTAGGGATGAAACCCAGAGAGCGATGTCTCAGGCGATTCCGCTATCCAGAAGGGCTTATGGCGCGGGAATCACTCTGAATCAGCCTTTGTTCACATGGGGACAAATCAGCGCGGCAATCCGTGCGGCTGAAATCGGTTTGAAAACCGCAGATGACAAGCTTATGCTGTATCGTCAGGCAGTGTCCAGAGATGTCAGTACGGCATTTTATGATGTGCTGTTGGCAAAAGAACTTCAAAGCATTGCCAGCCAGAATTTGGCGCAAAAGCTTCGGCATCTGGATGAGGCACAGCGCAAATACGCCGCCGGTACGGCAACGGATTATGATGTGTTATCTGCGGATGTTGCGGTCAAAAATGCCCGTCCCGAAGTCATTCAGACCGATAATCTTGTAAAAATTTCGCGGGAGCGGCTGGGAATCCTGATAGGGCTTGAAGGGGACAATTTCAAGGTTAAAGGAGAATTGGCAGCAGAAGTCAGTCCCCCGCCGGATGCACATGAGGCGACAAATATTGCCATTGTCAACCGTCCTGAGTATTCCGAACTTCAGCATCAGATCGGAATACAGAAAGAAGTCATTACCGTATACCAGTCACAGGACAAGCCGCGTGTTGATCTTCAGGCGTCTTTCGGATGGCAGGATTTGACAATGGAAGACAGTCATGCCAGCGGACAGGTATCCTCCGGCGCAATTGTATTCAGTTTTCCGTTTTTTGACGGACTTCGCACCAAAGGCAAAGTGGCGCAAAGCAGAAGCGAGCTTAATACGCTTGTGATTCAGGCGGAAAAGCTCAAAGATAATATCCGGCTGCAAACTGTCGAATCTGTCAATGCCCTGAAAGAATCCGGAGAGATTCTGCAATCGCTGACCGGCGTTGTGGCACAGGCGGAGCGGCTTTCGGATATGGCAGAAAAAGGCTTTATTTACGGCGTCAAGACCCATCTGGATGTACAGGATGCTCAACTTGCGCTCAAACAGTCAAGAGGAAATCTTGCCAAAGCCCGGCGGGATTATATTGTTGCCAAAGTAACGCTTCAGTGGGTGATGGGGACTCTGGAGTTGGCTAAATAGAAGGTTGTGGGGGCAGACAGGCAATCTGATCTGCCTCAGCTAAAGAAAAATGTCAAATATTTTCAAGCCGTAGCGTAGATTCATACCGGTAATGCTGACTGCCGTTATTACTTATTATTTTTTTCTGAAAGGCAGACGTTAATGAAAAACCTTCCGATTATCAAAGGTCATCAGGTACATATCGGACCAATGCCTGATACGACTGAATTTTATGAGATATACAAATCATGGCTGAACTCGGAAAGAGTGCGGTTCGGCATCGGTGATGCGGATTATACCACAGAAGAAGTTGCTGAAATGCTGAATACTTGGAGAGATGATCCCGGCAACCTGACATTCTGCGTGTATGATTCAGCGTCAAATCAGCCTATCGGTGATGTCTGCCTCAGATACGGTGTTGAAGAATATGACAATGATTATCCTGAAACAGCGATTATGATTGGGCGTAATTTCGGGCAGGGAAACGGTTATGAAGCCATGCGCTTATTGCTGAATTATGCGTTTAACGAACTGAATTATCCGCAAATCAATCTCAGTGTTTATGAAGATAATACTCCGGCAGTAAAATTATATGAAAAATTGGGCTTTAAGAAGATAAAACTTCAGAATGATGAGACAAACGGAAGAAGCGAATATGTGATGATGCTGACAAAAAAAGATTTTTTCTCAGATACCGGATATGATGTTTGAAAAAGACTTGTTGTTTCGGATGTGAAAGGATAAATTATGAGTCTGTGTTCTATTACGATTCTCGGAAGCGGCACCTGTGTGCCATCGTTAAAGCGAAGCTGCTGTTCAGTATTGGTCAACATTGGCGATGAAAAATTGCTGCTTGACTGCGGCACCGGAACCATGAGACGGCTTTTGGAAGCAGGCACGGAAATCGCCGAAATTTCCTATATGCTGCTGAGTCATTTTCATCCGGATCATTCGGCAGAAGTGGCGCCGTTTCTGTTTTCAAGCAAATATGCGGGTAAAAAACGCCGCTCAACGCCGCTGACCATCATTGCCGGAAAAGGTTTTTTTCAATTTCATCAAGCATTGAAAGGCGTTTATGGGGAATGGATTGATCTTGCGCCGGAACTGCTCAATGTTATTGAAATGAAAACAGAATCCCCTGATTCTCTGCGCTTTGAAAATTTTATTCTGAATACCGCGCCGGTGAATCATCAGCCTGAAAGTATTGCATTTCGGATTGAGATGCCCGGCGGATATTCTGTGGTATATTCAGGAGATACAAGTTTCAGCGAAAATCTTATATCACTGGCAAAAGGGGCGGATATGCTGATTTGCGAAGCGGCGGTTCCGGATGAATTGAAATTGGATGTTCATCTGACGCCTTCGCTTGCCGGTGAGATTGCAACCCGGGCGCAGGTGAAAAAGCTGGTTCTGACGCATTTTTATCCTGAATGCGATGATGTTGATATTGCGGCGCAATGCCGGAAAACATATTCGGGCGATCTGATTTTGGCGGAAGACCTGATGCGGATGGAACTTTGATGCTGCCCGAAATGATGGATACTATTGAAAACTTAATAGCTCCCGAACCCCACATTCCTGTGTGG
>DYRC01000143.1 GCA_020718925.1 Desulfonema limicola | reverse complement strand
GTTTGGAAAAATGATGATCTGAGCGTGAATTATCAGTGTCAGCGCACTCAGAACACTCTTCGGATTTCCGGTTCTGTTGATTTGGGCAAGGGGATTGCCAATAATTTTTCAACGATTGAATATTTCCGGCTTCAGATTCATCTGCTGGATGCTCAGGGAAAAATTTCAGATACCCGGCTTCTTGCGGATTCGGGGCATCTTGTGAAGATTGAAACATGGCATTTTAAGCAGGATATACCGATAGCTTGGGGCGTGGAAGCAATGGTCTTCAGTTATGCGGGGCGTGCGGTGGAATCAGGGCAGGATCAGACCACTTGGGAGTTCTGGCTTACCCCTTAATAGCAAAATGAATGGTTTTAGGCGAATCCGGGGGAAGCTTTCTGCCCAGAGTAATAATGCCGCTGCCTTCCAACTCCAGTTCTTCCTGCTTGAGGTTGACGCCTTGTTTGTTTTTTATCTGGATAAACGTACCGTTGGTGCTGTGATCGATAATCATAAATTTGCCATCACGATACTCAATGCGGGCATGGGAGCGGGAAACGCGGGTGTCCACGACTTCAAGATCATTATGTTCCTGTCGTCCCATGGTAACGCTGGGACGAATCTGGCTGATTTCAATCACCCGGTCTCCCATACGCAATTCCAACTGAGAGTAAGCAGCAGAACGTCCTATGCTGCTCACATCAGTCGGATGGAGCGTAGGGGCAGTATAGCGGAGAATGCTGTTACATGCCTGACATCGACTCGGACCTCCTTTCAAGGTATCGGGAGCGATGTTGTTTCTTTCTCCGCATTCCTCACAAAAAACAATCATCTCTTTTCTCTCCACAGCTTTAATTCGGCTCTCAGTGCGCTGAACTCTTCTTTGATGGTCTGCTGAAGTTCCCGAACAGCTCTGATGATTTCCTCAGTTCCTTCCGCAAAAGCCTCATCTCCTGTTTTTCTCGGAAGTCCGATCTCCATATCTGTCTCTTCGCTCATCAGATAGGAAGAAGTTATCGGAGAAATAACAGAAGGTTCTTCGACAAAAACCGGCGCCGGTTTTTCTTCCGGTATCCGAGTCGGAACCGCCGGTTTTTCAGGACGCCTTTCTTCTTCTTTTTCCGAAGGTTTCTGAACACTGATCTGCTCTTTGAGTATTTTGTATCTGTTGACCTGGGTAACCAGCATCTTCTTTTTCGCAGCATCATTCAACTCCTGCGAAAGCATGACGGTTTCCAGATTCTCATACACAGAATGGAGCAGATTGATAGACTCAGGATGCGCGTCAGCCCGCTTTTTCTGAATATACTTGCCTAACGATCCCAGCAGTTGAAGAAAGGCAAGAACAATCTTGTCTTCCTTGCAAGATACTTCGAGCCTTGCAATTTCCTCGCCTAATTTCTGCATCACCTGATCTGTGATTTCCCACTCAAGAGCAAGAACCACAGATTTCAAATCGCTGATCAACGCAGTTTTGGCAGGGTCCGCCTTTGGTTTTGCCGGGGGCTTATTTTCCGGCTTTTTTGCAGGTGCCGGCGGATTGGCAGAAGCTTTTTTTACCGGCGCAACGGGTTTATCATCATCACTGCCGAAAATATCGTCCAATCGGCTGCTGACTTCGACAACAGTACTGGTGTCATCGAATTTTTCAGCCGACGCTTCCCCGCCGTCTGCAAAAATATCATCCAGTCGGCTTTCTACCTGATCAGAGATGCCTTTGTCCTTACCGGCGCTCAATGGCTTATCCTCCTATCATAGGCTCCATACGCTTTTAATCTTTTCAATGGCTTCCGCAACTTTCAGACGCAGAAGCCCCAGCGAAATTTCCTTGCCGAATATGGTAATAAGCAGAAATTCGCTATGAACTTTGCTGAAATGAATACTTTCGTTTTCGCCTTTGTGAAACAGGAGTGAAAACTCGTCTTCCCCGACAATTTTTGCCATGGTATCCACTGCGGCAAAATTGGCTGAAGCGAGCGCAGCTAAGGAGTACAGATCATGTTCATATCTTCCGGAATCTCCTTTGGCAATGATATTTCCTGCCATATCAATCAGCAAAACGCTGTGAACACCGCTGTCAACCAAATCCTTTGTCAAAATGTTTTCGATTTTTTCGAGCTGATCCTGACCCAGGGTATAGTCGGTCAAACTGATATCGTCATCATAATTGTCTGCCAAGTGATTACCCTCCTATTTCAGAACATTCTGCAAGGATGCCATAGTTAACGAAATAATCTTTTTCAGGGTGTTGATGACGTTATCTCCCGCTAAGGCGCTGGCCTCGAAATAAGGGACTTTCAACTGGCTGTTCAAATCTTTTTCCATCATGTCCAGCGGCATGACGGGTATTCCCTGTTTCTCAAGATCGCGTTTGTTGTATTGCAGAACCAACGGTATTTTGAAAATGCTCTTTTTATAAATCGTCAGATTTTCCTGAAGATTTTTAAGCGACAACAGATTTTTTTCCCGCTGCTCCACCATTGAGTCCGCCACAAAAACCATGCCGTCCACGCCTTTCAATACCAACCTTCGGGTAGCATTATATTTGACCTGACCGGGTACGGTGTAAAGTTGAATTTTCACATCGTAGCCCATTATTTTTCCGATGTCAAAAGGAAGAAAATCGAAAAACAGAGTCCGATCTCCGTGAGTCTTGATACTGACCATGTCGGATTTGATTCTATCCCGAAACTTATTGTAGATATATTCCAGATTGGTTGTCTTGCCCCCTCTGCCGGGACCGTAAAATACAACTTTTGCCTGGACTTCCTTATTTTTGAGATTGACAAATGCCAAGGTAAATCCCTCCCAACTGACATTAATGCCACACTGATTTTATTTTTTCAATAGCTTCCGCTATCTTAAGACGTAACAATCCCAGCGATACGTCTTTGCCGAACAAGCTGATCAGCAGAAATTCGTTCCATATCTTGCTGAAATGAATGCTTTCATGTTCGCCCTTATGAAACAGCAGGGAAAAGTCTTCTCCGACGATATTCGCCATTGTATCCACTGCCGCAAAATTAGCAGACGCCAGCGCCGCCAAAGCATAAACGTCGTGATTGCATTTTCCGTTATCACCTTTTGCAATAATATTTCCCGCCATATCAATCATCAGAACGCTGTTTATGCCGCTTCTGACCAAATCGCTGTCAAGAATTTTTTCTATCCTTTCCAATTGAACCTGATTCAGCGTATAGTCTGTCACACTCCTGTCATCATCAGATGCCACATAGCCCTCCTGTCTCGCCCTTTTACAGGGAAAGCCGTCTTTGGGTAATATTTGCTTAATCTTTATAGCATTATCCGAAAGGCGGGTCAATACCCATGATGAAATTCATCATTCAATGCCAAGTTTACTCATGCGATAGCGCAGAGACCTCATATTCAGGTTTAACAATTTGGCTGCCCGCTCTTTTCTGCCCTTGCTGATTTCCAATGCTTTCTTGATATAAATTTCTTCGACCCGATCCAAAATATTTTCCAGAGACACGCCTTCGCTGATATCATCTATAAATTCCGGAAAAGGGTCTTTCTTTTTATCTTCCACCTCAAGCCGCTTGTGAACAGATATGGCAAGACTGTCGGGCAAGATAATATTGGTATTGGTCAGCGCAACGCTTCGCTCAATTAAATTTTCCAACTCCCTGATATTTCCGGGAAAATCATATCGGTTCAGCAGTTCAATCGCATACGATGAAATCTTTGCAATCGCTTTGCCTTTTTCTTTGGAATATTTTTCAAGAAAATGCTGTGCCAGATCAGATAAGTCTTCCATCCGATCCCTGAGCGGCGGAACTTTGATCTCGATAACATTCAGACGGTAAAACAAATCTTCCCGAAATCTTCCGGCAATAACTTCTTCGGCAAGATTGCGATTGGTTGCTGAAATAATCCGAATGTCCACCGGAATATCATCGTTGCTGCCTACGGGGCGAATGACCTTATCCTGAACCGCTCTGAGCAGTTTCACCTGAATGGCAGGACTGACCTCGCCGATTTCATCCAAAAACAGCGTACCTTTGTGCGCTGTCTCAAATAATCCTTTTTTATCATGGGACGCGCCGGTAAATGCGCCTTTTTTATGTCCGAAAAATTCGCTCTCCATCAATGTTTCCGGGATGCCGCCGCAGTTGACTGCCACAAACATGTTATCGCAGCGGTCACTATTTTCATGGATGGATCGGGCAATCAACTCTTTTCCGGTTCCGGATTCTCCGCTGATCAGCACATTGGTTTTGGTTTTAGATACCTGCTGAATCATATCGTAAACATGCTTCATTTTCGGACTCTTTCCGATAATACGTCCGAAATGCAGGTTTTCCTTGAGGGCATCCGTGATGATTCGTTTTTCATGCTCGACAGTTTTAAGCTCTAACGCCTTTGCAATGGTTTTTTTGAGTTCTTTATTGTCAAAGGGCTTGGGAAGGAAGTCATACGCGCCGTCATTCATGGCTTGGACTGCGGTTTCCGCAGTGGCATACGCGGAAATCATAATCACAACGGTGGCGGGATTTTTGCGCTTGGCAGCTCTCAATACCTCCAGCCCTATCATATCTCCCAATCGGATGTCGGACAGCACCAGATCAAATTCATGTTTTTCGATCATGTTTATCGCATCCCGCCCGGACGTAGCATAAGAAATATGATAGCCTTCCCGCGTCAGCATCAGTTCGAGCAACTGACGCATACTCAACTCATCGTCTGCGATCAGAATATGGGGTTTTTCCTGTTTCATACCATCATCTCAACCATCGGAACCTGTCCTTTTTCATAGTGAATCAATGCGCCTGCCCCTTTTTTTCCCATGCTGCAATTCACCACAAGCGTTTTTCCGATAAACGCCGCTCCGGGACATTTATGAACATGACCGCAAATCATCAGCGGCGGCTGGCATCTGAGAATCATATCATACAATCGCCGGCATCCGCCATGAACGCCTTTGAACACTTCATCCAGCACCCCGTGAGGCGGCGGATGAACCACCAGAATGCTGTCTTTTGTCAACAAAGATTCAATTTTGTCAATCATTGCCTGTTCTCTGACGGCAAGCCGGGAATACACCCTGAGCGACACCGCGCCGCTTACGCCTACAAACGGAACACCTTCAATAATAACCGTTTTCAGATGCAGTGAAAAATGACCGAACCATTTATCAACTTTTTTCATATCCCAGTTGCCGCGGATTGCCAACACCGGCGCAGGCACGTCTGTCAGTTGCATCACATCGGAAAAATGGGTGGTGATATCGCCCGCAAGCACGACCACATCCGGCGCCAATTTTTTCACCTGCGCTTTCACCGACTTTATCCGCGCTGCTCTGCCGTGAATATCCGCAGCCGCGTAAATACGCATGACGCTAGCCTTTTTGAATGACCTTAACGATTTTGGCTATCCGCGATTCAATCTCTTCTTCGGTCCATGACAGCTTTATCTGTATAGAGATTGTGCGAGACATGATCGCATCAGACTGCACCAGATTCAGTTTGCGATAATCCGGGCAATACTTCAAGAGCTGCATCGGCAGTTTTGCAGCAACATTGAGCGTTTTCAGATGATCCCACTGCCGGATATAGTGCCAGTTGTTATCATACCAGTAAAAACAGCCATCCACGCCTGCTTCGGCTAAGTTTTGAGCAAGCTGACGGGTTGAGGCTTCATCCGGCATAAAAAACGATAAAAACGTAGCAGAATCGCCTAGTTCATCCGGCAGTTTTCGGAAAGAAACCCCCGGACACTGACTCAGGGCTGTTTTGATGGTTTTCTTGTGTTTTCGCTGTTTTTCTATGATTATATCCAATTTTCGCAACTGAGCCACGCCCACTGCGGCATTAAGTTCGCTGATGCGGTAATTGTATCCCAATATCGGATGAGTTTCCCGCCCCCGATCACTGCCTATATGGTCATGTCCGTGATCTGAGTATGAATCAGCCAGCGCATAAAGCTTTTCATCGTTTGTTACCACGCCTCCGCCTTCGCCGCAGGTAATGGTTTTAACCGGATCAAATGAAAAACAGCCCATCTGCCCGAATGTTCCCAGTGCTTTTCCCTTGAAACTCGCGCCCAAAGACTGACACGCATCTTCAATCAGAATCAGGCATTTTTCATCACAGACAGCTTTGATCGCATCAATCTGAGCCATTGCGCCGCACATGTGAACCGGAATCACGGCTTTTGTGCGCTCGGTTATCCGCTCTTTCACAGATTCGGGATCAAGGCAGAGCGTTTCATCAATTTCCGCAAACACCGGCACTGCTCCGGCTGTCACCACCGCCTCTATGGTGGCAATAAAGGTGAACGGCGGAACAATCACTTCATCGCCCGCGCCCACACCGCAGGCAGCCAATGCAATGCTTAACGCCGCAGTGCCGCTGGAGCATAAATGGCAATGTTTCACGTTCAGTTTTTTACATAATTCCGCTTCAAAGGTTTTTGCCTTCCAATGTCCTTTTCTTGCCGCATCAAATCCGTAGCGGAATAACACGCCGGTATTCAGCACGTCCGAAACTTCTTTGCGTTCTTCATCTCCGAATATTTCAAATCCGGGCATACGTTATCTCCTTGTTTCAAAGTTTTACCCCCCAACCTCTCCCCCGACCCCAACCTCTCCCCCGACCCCTCTCCGAAACGGAGAGGGGAGTTATTACAACAGATTCCACTTCTCTCCCCCTTCCCTTTCAGGGAAGGGGGGCAGGGGGGTTAGGTCTGCTCAATCACCCCGGCGGCAATCAGGGGCAGCATGATTTCATGGCAGCCGGTCAGATGAAAACCTTGTCCGCCATTGGCAGTCGGGCGATTGACCACATTGGTCATAGGGCGGTACTGCCGAATGAAATCCATATTGACGGTTGTAAAATTGTCCACCTGATGCCCAAGATTTCTTGTCAAGGTCAATGCTTTGAGAAACACTTCCGGCAAAATCACCGCTGATCCGATATTCATATACACGCCGCCCTCCAATCCGGCGACAATTGCCGCAAAAAGCAAAAAATCTCTGTGGCTTGCCTGACCTGCGGCTGCCGGATCAAATCCCGGATGGCTGTGAATAATGTCTGTTCCCATCGCAACATGAATGGTGATCGGGATATTCAGTCTTGCGCCTGCGGCTAAGATGCTTTTGTCTGAAAACGGCAGACCTCGTTCAAGAATGGATAATCCCACCGCTTCACCCAGTCCGATGTCATTCTGCTTTGCTTTCTGAATCGCATGATTTAAAAATTCGCCGGTTTCCTGCGCCATTCCGAAATTGCCAGTTCCCAAAGATGCCGCAACATCTTCGGATGTTTTACCGGTCATGGCGATTTCAGAATCATGAATAATTCCCGCGCCGTTCATGGCAATGCCCATAATGATTCCGCGCCTCATCAAATCAATGATAACGGGGGTTAATCCCACTTTGATGACATGCGCTCCCATGCCGACAAGAATCGTTTTTTGATTGCAGGCTGCTTTTGCTAAGGCGCGGATAACGGCGTTTAAGTCCTGAGCAGATAAAATGTCCGGAAGTGTTTCCAAAAATTTTTTAAACGTTCCGCCTTTTTCCCAGCATGTTGCAAAATCATCGGCAGATACCTTGCTATGCCGCCCTACAATAGAATAGGTGCGAAGTCCGCTTAAATCAAGCGGTTTAATAGAGTACGGCATAAAATTTCTGCTCTTGTTTGGGAATAAATCCGTTTGAGGACAAAAGACGATCAACCAGATCACAGAAAATATGCCCCAGCGTGATGTGCGTTTCCTGAATCCTTGCGGTTACTATGGAATCAACGCAGAACAGCATATCCGCGCATTGTGCCAATTTCCCGCCGGAACCTCCGGTCAGCCCGATAGTGAACACCCCGATTCTTTTAGCCATTTCCACAGCTTTAATCACATTGCCGGAATTGCCGCTCGTGCTGATGGCAATGACCGCATCGCCTTTCTGCCCCAATGCCATAATCTGTTTGGCAAAAATATCGTCAAAATGATAATCATTGCCGATGCTGGTAATCACAGAGGTATCTGTTGTCAGGGCAAGAGCCGCAAGCGGCGGGCGCTCAATCTGAAACCGATTGACAAATTCCGCAGCAAGGTGCTGGGCATCTGCCGCACTGCCGCCGTTTCCGAACAGCATAATCTTATGCCCGTTTTCAAAGACGTATGCAAGTTTATCTGCGGCTTCGACAATCCGATCAACATGATTTCGGATAAACCGTTCCTTGACCGAAACACTTTCTTCAAGGATTTTCAACACAATATCTTTCATGTTTCGCTACTCACTTTCATCTCTAACTTCAGCCGATATTTTTCAATTTTGGAATGCAGCGTGGGTCTGGAAAGCCCCAGCAGTTTTGCCGCACGGGAACGATTGCCGCCGGTAAAGTTGAGCGTTTCACCAATAAGTACTGCCGCAAACCGATCCATGCACTGATCGAACATATTATCACAAGGCTCTCCGCTAAGTTGGCGCCGTATGATCTGACGGAGCATCTTTTCCTCATCTTCTTCATGAGCTTCGGTCAGATGATTTTTTTCGCTCAACGCCTGAGTAATATCTTCCGCGCTGACCGGCGATCCCCGATTGAAAATCAGCGTTTTTCGTATAATATTGGATAACTCGCGCACATTGCCGGGACATGAATACGCAGACAACACGGCTTTGGCTTCTTTGGTGATGCCGGGATTATCCATTCCGCTCTCGGCTGAAAACCGGGACAGAAAATACTCGGTCAGCAGCAGAATATCAGATCCCCGCTTGGATAGCGGCGGTAGTGTTATTGTAACCACATTGAGCCGATAATACAAGTCTTCCCGGAAACGTCCCTCAGAAATTGCGGTTTCCAAATCCCGATTGGTCGCGGCAATAATCCGCACATTGGCAGATACAGGCTCGCGTCCGCCCAGCCGTTCGATGCTTTTTTCCTGAAGAAGCCGCACAGCATCTTGGATTGAAGATTAAACGGCATGTCGCCGATTTCATCCAAAAACACGGTTCCGCCGTTTGCCTGCTCAATTTTGCCGACCCGGCGGCGGATAGCACCGGTAAACGCGCCTTTTTCATATCCGAACAATTCGCTTTCCAGCAAAGCTTCGGGAATGGCTACGCAGTTAATCACCAGAAACGGCTTATCGGATCGAGCGCTGTGCTGATACATTGCCCGTGCCACCAATTCTTTGCCTGTGCCGGATTCGCCCCGAATCAGGACGGTTGCGTCTGTCGGCGCGGTTCTGCCGATGGCTTTATAGATTTCCTGCATGGGAGGACTTCGTCCGATAATCGCTTCCCGAAATGTCTCAGGAGATGCGTCCATATCCACCGGCGAACGCATAAACCGCCCTGCTTCAAGCGACTGCCCGATCACAGAGAGCATGTCCGGGATTTCAAACGGCTTGAGAATATAATCAAACGCGCCCATTTTGGTGGCTTCAATCGCGCTTTCGGTCGTGCCGTAAGCGGTCATAATAATCACCGGCAGACGCGGTTCTATGGCATGAATCGCTTTGAAAATCTCAAATCCGTTCATTCCCGGAAGCTGCATATCGGCAATAACCAAATCCGGCATAGACCGGCGGATAATCTTCAAGCCCGCTTCCCCGGAAGCCGCGCTTTCCGCCTCATAGCCTTCTTCTGTCAGAAGCTTGTGAAAGCTCTTTCTCAGCGCGTCATCATCGTCAATAATCAGAATTCTGCTCATGCCTGTCCTTGATGTTGTTAAAACTATCTGACTTTGTAGCTAAAAAGGCAAAATGTCAAGAAAAATCTTTCTGAGATTGACATATAAAATCATGGTGTGATAGAAAAAATTCAGGTTTTTATCTGACGGATGGTTCGGATGACAATTTTGGCAACGGCTTTCCATATTATTCTCTGAATCCGGTGATTAGACGGATGTTTCTGTAATGCAGCTGATTCTGTTTAATCCAAAGGACTGCGAACCTCCAGCCCGCCTTTTTTATA
>DYRC01000142.1 GCA_020718925.1 Desulfonema limicola | reverse complement strand
CCCTTACCATCTATATTAGTAAAAAAACATGCTATTTCAACACTCAAATCATCATCTATTTTACATTTTATAAACTCCTTTGTATTCGTTAATAATCTATCTATCTCAGGATAACCGCAATCAGAAAAAGATTTTTTCAGACATTTATTAATTAATTCTATACGTTTTTCTTGAGTAGAGTCATCCATATCAAGAATAATCCCGATTTTTGAAACATTTCTAGTAGTGTCTATTAGGGCATTAGTAATTTGGGTAGTCAATTTTTTTTCATCTAAGCTACTATATTTATATTCATCAATTCGACAAACTATAGTTTCAGATGAAACCTTTTTAGCAATTGCTTCAATAAAATATTGATCGTTCTCGCTTTCAACTATCAAAATATTCATGACACTTTTCTCCTATTTCTTTGCTCGCCTCTGATCGGGCTTTTACTGTTAAGCTTGTCTTCTAATGAATAAATTGGTATTTTTTGAATAGTTATTTCATTAGAAATAGGATGACGTGCCATTTCAAAGTAACCGGCATATTCTTGAAATTCATTGTTTATAATAATATTTTTAAATGCCTCTATCATTTCATAGCTATGTGAGGTAGCAAATAACTGAACATTATGTTCTTTACATAGCTCAAAAAGTATTTTCCAAATATCTTCTTGATTTTCATAATGAATACCATTTTCAATTTCGTCTATTAGTAAAATGCTATTTTTATTATTTACAATTCTTAATAAAAAGTCAGCAATCCTGTTCATTGCATCACCAAACAACGAGAGCGACATATAATTCTCATTATTACGTTTCAGATATAATGCTGCCTCTCCAATGTTAAAAGTATCAACTTTTTCAATTGTATTATCAATTATTTGAAATGCTTTTAACAAAACTTCAGAGTTTCCTTCATGTTTCGATATATCAAATTCTGTTGCTAATGCTTCAGTATTTAATTTAGAACTTGCTGGAACAAAGTGAGTATCAATAAAAGTATGTGCTATGCCCTTACCAACCCTACCAGTGGATGTAGATATAAAAACATTTATCTGTAGTTGAGTCTCACCAGTATAAGCACTTATGTTTAGAGAAGATTTAGCAATATTTGTGTTTACAAGGCTGTTAGCAAAAGCCAATACATCCTCATCATCTGTATCCTTATTTACCATGCTTATAAAATCATCGACTTTTTCTTCACAGATTATAGAAACTCTATTATCTGATTTATTGTCTAAAACAAAATTAAGCAATATTTGATTTTCTTTTTTTTGTTGATAGAAAAAATTATCCCAAACTTTTTGAGGCATCTTTTCAAGATATTTATTACTTACTCTTCTAAAAGAGAGTAGTTTCGCAATACTCTCATTTGAAGGCATCCCCATCAGCAATAATGCTTCCAATAAAGCAGTTTTTCCTGAATTATTTCTTCCTCCGAACAAGTTGATCATAGAAAAACCACTTGCTTTAGTGGAATTAAAGCAACGAAAATTTTTTATATGAAATGATTTAATCATAATTAAACCTCATAAACTCAAAGTATAAGAGTGAAAACATTCAACTCCAAAAAAAAATAAACTTTCTCTTCAAAAGAATTAAATGTTAATTTATCACACCACTTTTGTCGTGTCAATTCAAATCAAAAAGGGCGAGTTTCACCCCGCCCTCTCAATCAAATTCAATATTCCTTAATACGCCTCTTCCCCAATTTCCTCTCTGTTCACCTTATCACTGAACAGCTTATAAGCCCAAGTCTGATAAGCAATAACAATCGGCACGAAAATTAACGCCACAATCAGCATAATCTTCAATGTCAGCGGGCTTGACGATGCGTTGTACGCACTCAGACTGCTTTCGGCATTGATGCTTGACGGAAACAGATTCGGAAAAATTCCGATTACTCCGAAAAATACACACAGCACAATGGTCAGCGCAGATGAACCCCATGCACAGAACAGGCATTCTTTTTTGAGGAAATACTTGATTCCTACCAAAGCCGCAACATCCAGAATCACGACCAGAAACAGCACCGGATACCGGAAATAATTGTCATAGAGATTGGTTTCTTTGTAAGTGGCATACAAAAAGAGTACTGCCACAACCAGCAGCACAAACCACATCACATTTGCAAATTTCACACTGCGTTCCTGCAAATCGCCTTCGGTGCGGATTCCAAGCCACAATGCGCCGTGAACCAGAAATAAGCTTAAAAACAGCAATCCGCCCAAAACGCCGTAACCGTTGAGCAGCGTGAACAACGTGCCATGATACAATCCTGCTTCATCAATCGGAATGCCTTTGAAAATATTGGCAAATGCCACGCCGAACAAAACTGCCGGAGCCACGCTGCCGATAAAAATGCAGGTATCCCAAACCTGTCTCCAGCCTTTGCCGTCAAGTTTGCTGCGAAATTCAATGGCAACGCCGCGCAAAATCAATGCAAATAAAATCAGCATCAAAGCAGAATACAGCGATGAAAACATCACGGCATAGACTTTCGGAAATGCCGCAAAAGTAACGCCGCCTGCCGCAATCAGCCATACTTCATTGCCATCCCAAAGCGGTCCCATGGCATTGAGCATCATCCGGCGTTCTTCGTCTTTTCTTCCCAAAAACGGAAGCAGGGTTCCGATGCCGAAATCAAAGCCGTCAGTCATAAAAAATATTGCCCACAACAGTCCCCAGAGAAAAAACCATGTATTTTGCAATTCCATTGAGATGCCTCCTTATTCTTTCACCGGAACGGTTACAGGTTCAGGTCCTTTTTGGGCTGTTTTTGCCATCAGATAAAAGCCGGTCAATCCGAGCAGCCCATAAATGCCGATAAATGCCAGTAATGATATGAAAACCTGAGAGCTTGCTACGGGCGACACCGCATCCGATGTTTTCATCAATCCATAAACAATCCACGGCTGACGACCGACTTCGGCAAGCACCCAGCCCAATTCCATAGCAATATAAGGCAGCGGAATCGCAAACAGCATAATTCTCAGAAACCATTCATTATCTGTCAGGCGATTTCTGAGCCAAAATCCGATAATCATCAGCAAGGGAAACAGCGTACCCAGTCCGACCATTGTTCTGAAAGCAATCAGAGATATAAGCACCGGCGGGCGTTCTTCTTTGGGAAAATCTTTCAAGCCTCTGACTTCGGCGTTAATATCGTGATGACCGAGAAAACTCAGCATTCCCGGAATTGAGCCGATTTCAATCAGATTTTTCTCATTTTCCTCATCAGGAATGGCAAAGAGATGAATCGGCGCTCTGGGCATGGTTTCCCAATGCGCTTCCATTGCCGCGAGTTTTGCAGGCTGAACTTTGGTTACATGAACTGCATGAGTATCGCCTTCAATTGCCAAGAATATGCTGAAAATCAATCCGAATACCAATGCGATTTTAAATGAGCGGGTAAAAAAATCAACATGCTGTTTTTTCAGCAGATGATACGCGCTGACGCCCATGACAACAAATGCGCTCAGAACATAAGCAGCCGGAATAACATGGAAAAATTCCAGTATTCCGAAAGGATTAAGTACAACTGCCAAAAAATCCGTCAATTCTGCGCGTCCGTCTCTGATGGTAAAGCCGACCGGATGCTGCATCCAGCCGTTGGCAGTCAGAATCCAGATGGCAGACAAAGAAGATGCTGCGGCTATCAGCCACATCACAATGGCATGTGCTTTGGCAGAAAGCTTTTTCCACCCGAAAATCCAGACGCCGATCAGCGTGGATTCAAGGAAAAAAGAGCTTGTGGCTTCAATGGCTAAGAGAGAGCCGAAAATATCTCCGACATACGCGGAATATCTTGACCAGTTTGTGCCGAATTGAAACTCCAGCGTAATGCCGGTTACAACGCCCAAGGCAAAGTTGATCAGAAAGATTTTGCCCCAGAATTTTGCCATTTTCAGATAGGTTTCATCTTTGGTTCGCACATACTGAGTTTCCATATAAGCAACCAATACGGACAGCCCCAGAGTCAGCGGCACGAACAGAAAGTGAAACATGGTTGCGGCTGCAAATTGCAGTCGGGACAGCAATACAACATCCATGAAATTCTCCTCCGTACAGATTCAAGATTGTTTCGATAAAAAACAAGGGCAGAAAACAAGCTGCCTTTCCCTGCCCTGTCAATTTAATTCGGGTTAAGCTGCGCCATCCAAGGTACAGGCAGTAAAGTCAATCTTTACGCCGCAGGTTTTGCAGACATGCTCTTTATCAAATTCATCCGAAAAAATCTCTACTTCTTTTTTGCATTTCGGACACTTGCATGTGAAAGATTTGAGATTCTTGTGCTGTTGAAATCCCGGACAATGCTGTGGTGTGGACATAACTCTCCTCCTTTATTTACCTTCAAGTTTTTTGCCGATTTCCCGTCCGTAATCCTGCGCCATACGAATCCCGCCCTCAATAGTGCTGGATTTAAGCCGTAAAGACGCACTCACCATGTTCATTTTGAAGATGTTTTTCATGGTGTCAAAAATGCGATCCGGTGCTTCGCCGCTCCAGCCGAATGCACCGAACGCTCCGCCGACCTTGCCTTCAAGTTCTGCTTTTTCCCCCATGAACAGCAAGGTCTTCATTTTAGCCATCATTTCACCATGATAGGTGGCAGAACCCAGAACAAGGGCATCATAACCCATCAGGTCTTTTTCGGTTTTGATGTCAGTAACATTCACCAATTTCACATCCACCGCAGAAAACCGCAGACCTTCTGCAATCAGATTGGCGATTCTGTCAGTTTCGCCGGCTCTTGTCGCAAATACAATCAATGCTTTTGCCATAACGTCCTTTCTTTATTTGATGCGAGTATCTTTTCCGGTTGCTGCACAATCAGGTGTGTAGCAGGAAATATCCATAAATTCACACTTCTTTTTGCAGGAAGGACATTCTTCCGGCGGTTTCTGCGCTTTCAGTTCATAACCACATTTTTTACATTTCCAGTCATTCATGGAACACCTCTTTTACGATTTCCAAAGTCCGTGAAGGTTACAGTACTCACGCACTGTTACTTTATCCGCTTTTACGGTGAACAATGCTTCGGGTTTTTCACCGGGTTTGAGGAACTGACGATAGGCTTTTCCATCGGCAATCAGTTCAATCCATTCGATAAAATGCTTTTCTTCCATCGGATGCGCCACGCTGCCAACCTTGACCAGAATGCCGTCAGCGGTTTTTTCCATTACCGGAACATGCTTTTCTTTTGCCGCATCAACCGTGTTTTCTTTTATCAGCGCCATAGGCTGACCGCAGCAAACCAATTCTCCTGCGCCGCCATGAACGACTTCCACCATGTTTCCGCACAGATTACATTTGTAAATTTCCAATTTTTCAGCCATCGTTTACTCCTTTCCTTGATATAATAAGTTGAATCAACTATTCCCCTCTCCGTTTCGGGGAGGGGCAGGGGAGGGTTACCAATTTTCACCGAGAATCTCAAAATGCGCCTGAGGATGAGCGCAAGCCGGACACATATCAGGTGCTGCAAAATCCTCATGAAGATAACCGCAATTCCGGCATCTCCATACGACTTTCTTATCCCGCTTGAAAACTCTGCCTGCTTCAATATTTGCCGCCAGATCACGATAGCGTTTTTCATGCTGCTTTTCAGCATTTGAAACGTTTTCAAACACCATTGCAACCGCTGCAAAACCTTCTTCACGCGCAATTTTGGCAAACGCGGGATACATTTCGGTATGCTCATGATGTTCTCCGGCAGCCGCAGCTTTCAGATTTTCAAGCGTTGTTCCGACCACGCCCGCAGGAAATGCGGCGGTGATTTCAGCGTCACCGCCTTCAAGAAACTTGAAAAACCGTTTGGCATGTTCTTTTTCCTGATTTGCGGTTTCTTCAAAAATATCCGCAATCTGAACATAGCCTTCTTTTTTTGCCTGACCTGCAAAATAGGTATAGCGGTTTCTTGCCTGAGATTCGCCGGCGAATGCCGCCATCAGATTTTTTTCCGTTTTCGTGCCTTTGATGCTTGCCATAAATATCCTCCTGATTTTTTTAAGTATTAAGAAGATGATTATAAAGACAGATATTATACACAAGTTTTAAAAATATTCAAGTCTTATCAGTAATAGTCAGCAATTCTTATCTTAAAATTTATAAGACAAATAACGGCAACGCCTCATCTGATAGCAATTCATCAAGCTCTTTCAGAATAATCGACTTTTTGAGAATCAGTCTGCCATTTTCCATAATCACCGAGAAACGATTAATTCCTTTCAGCCATGATCTGACATCGCCGGGCAGCATCAGAGAACTTCCGCCTTCTGACAAGATGGCATATTAACTTACTATATTCATTGCAAATTCATCCTTTCATTATTAATGAATCCTTCAATCCTGATTCAAACTTCCGCCCCTTTATCCCTGCGATGAGGATACAATCATTCATTCCGGTAACATAATCTCTCTCCTTCATCTCCGAAAACAGATCGCTTTTACAGCAGGATGACAGAAATCGTTTCAGAAGACAAGACGTATATGATTTGCATTTCCTTATCAAATATAAGCCGATAGATGAATTGCAGAGAAAGAGGATACTTGATATCCTTATAGCAAAATCAGTATCCGGTGGTTTGAATATTGATAAGACATCTATATAGGAACCGATTCTCTGATTCAGGCATTTTATACCAAATCGCTTTCAAACCCACCTAACCCCCTGGCCCCCTTCCCTGAAAGGGAAGGGGGAGACACATACATCATCAGTACTCCCCTCTCCTTTCAGGGGAGGGGCCGGGGGAGGGGTGCTTTGATAGCGAATCAGTATTATACATCGCTGCCATGGGAAACCATAAATCAGGATTTATAAGCCATCCACAATTCTTTATACAATTTTTCCAAATTTCGGGCAAACAGCGGCGTATCAAACAAGGGCTGGGTAAGGCGGTTTTTAGCAAGCTTCTGGCGCAGAAGTTTCAACTCTTCGGGCTGAGACGCCAATCGCACCGCAAGGCGTTCATAGTCTTCAAGATTTCGGGTAATCAACTCCGGCAGCCCGATAGCGCTTAAAATGCTTGAAGAGACCCGTGATGCAAAATGACTTCCCTCAAGCGCAACCACCGGCACACCCGCCCAAAGCGCATCAGACGTAGTGGTATGACCATTGTAAATCCGGGTATCCAGTACCAGATCAGCCAGTCTTTGCCGCGCCAGATGCTCCGGCTTCACAAGCCTTTTTGCAAAAATCAGCCTGTCAGCAGAAACGCCTCTGTTTTGCGCCTCACGCTTCAGATTATTTTCTGCTGCCGGACTTCTCCACAACAGCCACAGTACGCTGTCCGGTATCTGCTTGAGAATCCGCATCCAGACATCAAACATAACCGGCTCAATTTTATACGGCTGATTGAATGAACTGAACACAAAAGCATTCCCCTTTCGGGAGGGGTCAGGGGTGGGTTCCGGCAATCCGAAATTCTGACGCTGATACGGCGTATCGGAAATTTTCTGTTCGTTGTTATTGACCTGATAGCAATGCGGCAGATACGCCAGCTTTTCGCTGTAATACGGCGCGTGTTCCGGCGGACTCACAATTCTGTCCGTAATAATGTAGTCAAAAAAATCAGCCCCGCTGGTTCCCGGAAATCCGAGATAGCAGACCTGAATCGGCGCGGGACGCAGGGCGCAAATCTCCAGCCGGTTATCCGTGCCGGTAAAGCCCATCATCTCCACCAGAATATCAATTTTATCCTGATAAATCCGTTCCGCCGCCGCCTCATAGCTCATTTCCCGAATGTCAACAAACTGATCGCACCCGCTTTCAATCTGCTTTCGGTATTCGCTGTCATCATCTCTTCCATAAGAATAGCAGATAATTTCAAATTCCTGCCGATGATGCAGTTTGAAAAGCCCGGCAATCAGATGCGCCACCGGATGATTGCGGAAATCGCCGGAAAGATAACCGATTTTAAGTGGGAAGTGAGAAGTGAGAAGTGAGAAATTGTGCTTGAATTTTGCACTTTGCATTTTGCACTTTTCACTGATTTCTTCCGCCCATGCTTTTGCAATGAGAAAATTTCTTGCCGGATCAGCAACGCGGGTCAGGCTCACAAAGGGCGTTTCCATAGTTTTTTGCCCTTTTTTCAATGCCTCATCAGTAATTGCGTCCATTTTTTTGTTATTCGCCTCAATGCCTGTCCAATCGCAGACATATTGCAGTTGATGAAACATGCTGCAAAACGCCTCAACATAATCCGGCTTATATTCCAACGCTTTCTGATAGGAGGCAATCGCCTCTTCAAATTTTTCCGCCATTCTCAGGCTGTTGCCCATGTTCAGATACGCGCCGACATTGTCCGGCTTGAGTTCGATGGATTTCTGATACGATTCAATTGCCTGAAGAGGCTTTCCCGTATTCTGAAGGCATATCCCGATGTTGTTGTAAGCATCCGGATTTTCAGGTTTGACTTCGATTGCTTTCTGATATGTGGCAATGGCTTCTTCGGCGCGTTTCATATTCTGAAGCAGCAGCCCCAGATTCATATATACATCCGGCTGAGTCGGATTGAGTTCTATGGTTTTCCGATACGCAGCAATGGCTTCATCCGTTTTTCCTGTGGTATGAAAGCAGATTCCCAAATTCAGATACACCAGCGCATCATTGGTAATAAATTCTATCGCATTTTGATAAAACGGCAGCGCTTCGGCAAATTTTCCCTGACATTGAAGCGAAAATCCGTTACCAATCCAAGTTTTTACAATCATATCAAGATTTGACTTGGCTTCCTGATAATTCGGATCCAGCGATAAAGCTTTTCGGTATTCGGCAACAGCCTGATCTGTTTTTTTCTGTGCCTGAAGTACCGCCCCGAAATTGCTGTGATATGTAGGGCTGTTCGGAGAAAGTTCAACCGCTTTGGCAATCAGTTTTTCAGCGGTTTCATACTCTTCCCGCGAATGAGCCACCAAGCCAAGAAGATGAAGCGCGTCTGGGTTATTCGGCGCAATTTCAAGAATTTTCAGATAAATCGCCTCAGCCGTTTCAATTTGTCCGGCTTGATGATGATTAAAGGCGCGTTGCAATTCAGCGTGAATATCTTCCCCTCTTAGGAGGGGCAGGGGGTGGGTTATATTTGGCGTGAAAACATTATTTGAAACCGCATTGCTCCAAGATTGTGCCACCAGCAAATTCAACGCCGGGTCTGCATGACGGGTAATATTCATCAACGGCATTTCGGGCGATGCGGCATGGGTTTCAATCGCAGATTTAGTCATCAGATCAACGCGCTGATTCATGGTTTCAAGCGGCTGCCAGTTGCACAAATGCTGAAATTGATGATACATGGCGGCATAAGCCTTTTCGTAATCCGGCTTGATATTCAAAGCTTGCTGATACCATGTTACAGCCTCATCCGGCTTACCTTGATTTTTCAGGCGGTTTGCATGTTCAAAACAAAGCTCCGCCAGATTATCCCGCGCTTTGACAAAGTCCGGGTCAATCTGCAATGCCCGGCGATATGCCGAAACCGCGTCTTCAAAATTATTCTGCGCCTTGAACGCCGCGCCGAGATTGCTGTGATACATGGCTTTATCCGGTGAATATTGAATTGCTTTTAAAATTTTCTCAACCGCGTCAATATGCCTGCCCTGCTGATATGCAATCAGCCCGGATAAATGCAGCGCATCGGCATGTTCAGGGTAAATATTTAAAATATCATTATAAATTTGTTCAGCCTGATCAAGCGAGCCGGATTGATGAAGATGAACGGCTCTTTCGAGTTCGCCTGACCTAACCCCCCGGCCCCCTTCCCTGAAAGGGAAGGGGGAGACATCATCAGTACTCCCCTCTCCGTTCCGGGGAGGGGTTGGGGGTGGGGTCTCCCCCCTCTCCGTTTCGGGGATGAGCGGGGGTGGGTACTCCCCTCTCCGTTTCGGGGAGGGGTCGGGGGAGGGGTCGGGGGAGGGGTTACATATCTGCTGATATATTT
>DYRC01000141.1 GCA_020718925.1 Desulfonema limicola | reverse complement strand
TCTTCAGAAATCTGATTTTTTTCAAATCCGAATTGAATCATGTTGATAAAATATCGCTGTCTGAGATCCTTTGTACTATTTTTTCTCCTTCAATATCAGTAAAGAGGGGGAATAAGCAATGCTTAACGACGCTTTAAAATACCGGGTTTAGGATATTGTTCACAAACCTTCTGTGCTTTTTCGATTTCATCATCGGAAAGCATATAATTTTCAAGCTCTCCGGCAAAATATCGCTGATATGCACCAAAATCAAAAAGTCTGTTCTGATGATTTCAGAGATTATCATCAATATTTAACACAATTAAAAGCCGAATTTATTCAGATAAATACTGAACATCAATGAAAAAGCATGTTCAGTCTGCTTGAAACTGTTGATTGCTTCTTTTTCCTTTAGCGTTAAAGCACCTTTGCCTCCGCGTTCATATAACTGTCTCAAAAATCGTTCAAAATCTCTGAGTTGTCTTACCCTGAGATGATCCAGCTCATCACGATCTAATTTATATTTTTGTATAGTTTTCATACCTTTGGATGAACAGGCTTTGGATCGGATAATTTCACCATCAAATATTAAATGATCCGCCGGATTTTCTGAAGAATCACACGGATCAAGACATTCAGATACAGGAATTTGAGAATTATCAAGCTTTCCACGGTTGCAACCCTGACAGCTTAAATACAGATTGCTCCATTTAAATGCCGATTTCGGTTCTTCAGAAACTTCAATATGATGATCAACTTCAGGATTGCCATCTTTGCCCACGCCGACTTTGCACTCACAATAGAAGCATTTATGAAAACTCATCGCTCCCAGCGTATCACGAATCTGCTGATGGGCATATTGGCTGTGAGACGGTCTTTTAATGTCGCCTTTTGCCCGTTTTTCAAGAAAAGCTTTCATCCATTTGGCTTTGTTCTTTTTCAATATGTCCGGTTCGGGAAGCCTCTGAATGTTAATCATTGCCTGCTCCCTTTTGCAAGTTCTTCCAGTAATTTATCCGTATCAAAATAAGAAAAATACTGCGGATTGATTGCTTTGAGTTTTGCCTCAATTTCATCCCGTTTTGTTTTATCACCACTCTCAACCGCCTGCTTGCGTTCTTCAATAAGCTTTGAAATTTCCTCATTAAACGGCTGCGTTTCTTCAAACAACGGAGACATCAGAATTTCATCTACCGGCTTATTGCTATATTTGGCGGTTTCATCTGTAACAATGCAATGATCTGTTTTGGATTTGCATACAAAAAGCTTCGCATTGGGAACAGAGGATATGATAAACGGCGAATGCGTTGTGGCAATAATCTGCAAATTCGGAAAAATTTCCAAAACAGACCGGATAAATCGTTTTTGCCATTTGGGATGCAGTTGATTTTCTGCTTCATCAATCAGAAGAATGCCGGGCGTCTGACAGAGTTCGGAAAGAGGCGTCTGTCGTAAAAAATGCACGGAGTACATTTTACTGAGTAAGCTTACCATGTTCTGAATCAGATAGGCGTTGCCGCTGCTGAGACTTTCCATTGTTACAGCCTGTCCGTTCTGAATGATAATCGGTTCATAAGTTGAGCGTGCAACATGGCTTAATTTTCCGCCTTCCAAAAGACTCAGCGCAATAATTTTTTCAAGGATTTCATAAAGCTTATCGCCCATTGCTTTTTCTTTCGGGTCTCGGCTATCCCGAAGATAATCAAAATGACAGATAAGTCCTGTGATGTCTGATTTCTTTTTTTCTCCCTGCAATGCGCCTTTCCAAAAATCTTTATGATTCGGGCTTTTCAAAGTGTCTATCTGATATGAGCCGGTTGTCTGAGTTGAAGCCCAAAAATCTACAATGAAATCAGGATATTTTCCATTTATAACTTCTTCAGGAGTTCGCCATAAGGGTATATCACTGTTACGCCAATATTTGTTAGGAATCTCAAAACGATCATCTAATATTTGATTTGAACTGAATTCGTTGATTTTTCCCATCCATTCAATGTAAATTGTGATATAAGTGCCTTTAGGGATTTTTCTGCTTATATTCCTTTTCAGTCTGCAATAGCTCTCTCCAAACATCCCCCGAATAGCATCAAGAATAATACTTTTTCCCGTGCCGTTTTCGCCGGTAATCAGCACCACCGGCGGCTTTTCATCGGAATCATCAAAAAATTCCATATCGGCTTCGATAAACGGTCCGATACTTCTAAGCGATAGGCTTTTAATTTTCATAGATGTTCCTCCTGATTTGGCAGCGTAATATTTTAAACGGATGCTATCCTTTGTGAACAAAAGACTTGAAATCCCTCGCTCACAAAGGAATAGGGGATAATTTCACCGGCTCTTCAATATACCGGGTTTGGGATAAGATTCAAATACTTTCTGAGAACTCGTGATGTCATCATCCGAAAGCGCGTAATTTTTCAATTCGCCTGAGAAATATTTCTCATAAGCGCCCAAATCCAACAGCCCGTGTCCGCTCCAATTGAACACAATTACTTTTTCTTTGCCTTCTTCTTTGGCTTTCAGAGCTTCTTCAACCACGCACGCCAACGCATGGGTCGTTTCCGGCGCGGGAATAATGCCTTCGGTTCTGGCAACCAGAACACCCGCCTTATACGCATCCAACTGATTGACGGATCGGGGCTGAATCAGTCCTTCCACCGCAAGCTGGCTGACAGTCGGCGCCATGCCGTGATAGCGAAGTCCTCCGGCATGAAACGGCGGCGGCATGAACGCATGTCCCAGACTGTGCATTGCCAACAGCGGCGTATATCCGGCAGTGTCTCCGTAATCATACACAAACGGCGCTTTGGTCAACGTCGGACATGCGGCAGGCTCAACCGGATAAATGTCAATTTTTTTGCCGTTCATCTTATCCAAAATAAAGGGAAACGCAAGTCCGGCAAAATTGCTTCCGCCGCCCACGCAGCCGATAATCACATCAGGATACAAGCCGATTTTTTCAAACTGTTTTTTGGCTTCAAGCCCGATGACGGTCTGATGCAGCATGACATGGTTCAATACGCTGCCAAGCGAATATCTGCTGCTGCCGCTTGAATCGCTCACCGCCGCCTCAATGGCTTCGCTGATGGCAATGCCCAAGCTTCCCGGCGTATTCGGATATTTTTCCAAAATATCGCGTCCGGCTTTGGTTTCAGGGCTGGGGCTGGGAACGCATTTTCCGCCCCATGCTTCCATCATGGCTTTGCGATAGGGTTTCTGATCAAAGCTTATCCGCACCATAAACACTTTGCATTCCAGTCCGAACTGAGAACAGGCAAATGCCAATGCAGATCCCCACTGCCCCGCGCCGGTTTCGGTAATCATGCGTTTGATGCCGAAAACCTTGTTGTAATAAGCCTGCGGCACAGAGGTGTTGGGTTTATGGCTGCCCGGAGGACTCACGCTTTCATTTTTGAAAAATATTTTTGCCGGTGTGCCAAGTGCTTTTTCCAAAGACAACGCTCTTACCAGAGGAGACGGGCGCCATATCTTATACACGCCCTGCACTTCTTCAGGAATCGTGATCCATCGCTCGCTGCTGACCTCCTGCTCAATCAGATTCATGGGAAATACCGGCGCAAGCATGTCCGGCGTGATCGGCTTTCCATCAGGACCTACGGGCGGATTCATTTTTATATCCGCAAGAATATTATACCACTGACGCGGCATCTCATGTTCTTCCAACAACACTTTTCTGACTTCCATCTCTCCTCTATCCTTTCCGTTGAAATTCAAGTTGTTTTAATACTTTCAGTTTTTATCTCACCTTTTTCCAAAGCAATTCGGATGCTGTCCAGAATACCGTTGATAAACGCGCCGGACTCTTCCGTGCCGAATTTTTTGCCGATGTCAATGGCTTCATTGATAGCTACTTTGTGCGGAATATCAGGGCAGTACAGCACCTCATAAGCGGCAATCCGCAAAACATTCCGATCCACGCAGCCCATGCGATAAACTTTCCAATTGTTGGAAAACCGCTCAATAATCTCGTCAAGCCGAGTCTGATTTTCTATCACGCCGTTGACGAGTTTGAGAAAAAAATCTTTGGCATCTTCCGACGGAGGAAAATTATCGCAAAAAAGCTTGACGGCTCTTTCAGAAGCATTCTGACACGAATCCATATAAAAAAGTGCCTGCAATGCAGTTTCCCGTGAAATGCGGCGAATTCCCATAATATTCTAATCCCGATCTGCCGCTTCAATCAGATTTGCCATTTCAATCGCGCTCATCGCCGCGCTGAAGCCTTTGTTGCCTGATTTTGTTCCTGCACGTTCGACAGCCTGCTCAATCGTGTCTGTGGTCAGCACCCCGAAAATGACCGGCAATTCAAAATCCATACTCACTGCCGCAATGCCTTTGGATGCTTCCGCGCACACATAGTCAAAATGCGGCGTTGATCCCCGAATCACTGCGCCCAGACACAAGATGGCGTTATATTTACCTTTTTTTGCCATTTTTTTTGCCATCATCGGCATTTCAAACGCGCCCGGCACTTTCACCAGATCAATATCCTCGTCTTTGGCTCCGGATCGCAGCAGCGCATCCATAGCCCCGCCCACCAGCCGATCCGTGATAAAATCATTGAACCGGCTGACAATAATGGCAAATTTTTTGCCATCCGCCAGCAATTTGCCCTCAATTATTCTTGGCATATTTTTTTCACCTCAATTGTGTATTTGCTCAAAATTCAGAATATCCATATATTCCCATTCACGATACGCCAGCAGATAAATCTTTTCCTGAATAGCCAGTTCTATGAGGTCATCATCAAATCGCAAGCTGCCGAAAACAGGAATAATATTCTTATCAATATACTCCGGAAACAGTTTTTTGAACTTTTCGAGATTATCTATGAACTCATACAGATATTCTTTTTTAGGGCGGCTTTTCACTTCCACCACAAACGCATATCTGTCGCTAATCGCAATAATATCAAATTCGCCTTTCAACTCTCCGATTTTCTTTCTACGGTTGACAGAAAAATCCGAAATCTGACAGTTGAAATATTTTTCAAAAACAGGTCTTACCGCAGGCGCAATAATATCTTCAACAAGGCTTCCCATTTTGTTGGCTAATTCGCCCCATTGTTTATTCATCCGCTTATGTTCCTGTTTTACCTCATTTTTAAATCCGCCCATTTCATTTTTAAACTCTCCCATCTCATTTTTGAAATCCTTCATTTCATTTTTGAAATCCTTCATTTCCTTTGACAATGCCTGAACCGACATTTCGGTTTTCATCTGCTGATAGGCAAGTTCCCTCATGTAATATTCCATTGATTCAAATCTGTCTTCAACATTTTCATACATGGCTGTCCTCCTGATAGGCAGGCAGTCCCGTTTTTTCAGAGCTGCTGCCTGATTATGACTAGTTTGACGCTGTTCAGCATATCCTCATTTTTACTTTTTCAGCACTCTGCTGACGATAAACTCACCGTATTCATCTTTGCATTCAATGCCTTTGGTCTGAATACATTCAAAAGTATTCATGCCGTTGGGATAGGGATTTCCATACACCAAATCCATTGCTGCGGCATTGATACCTCTGAGCATGTAGGCGCACGGGGCTGAAGCAATACCGTATTGCACGGCATCTGCCTCATAATAATCATAGACTCTGACGACCATACGCTCACCGGGTATCAGTTCAATAATCTCCGATTTGCCCCATCCGAATGCCGTCAGCACCGCATACATGCCGTAAAGCATATCTTCGGGCATTTTTTCAATCATCGGAGAAACGATTTCTTTCCATTCTTTCGAGCAGATAATACCGTTGCAGGTATGATAGCCGCAGACATGCGCCGCATTGATAAGAAGATATTCCGCAGGCTCAATCAGCGTGGATGGAACTTTGCCGATCAGTCTCTGTGCAAAAGAATTCCAAAGTGACACCGGAAGCTGATTGGCATACACGCCGAATATCGGAATCAAGCCGTCATCATTGCCTGTAAATGTCAGCCCGGATAATTGTCTGATAATCTGATCTCTCTGAATAGCCATAGTTTTATCGCCTCACTACTCTGAAACATGAACATTCTCCGCCGGTTACAATACTTTCGCTTTCTTCGACATCAAAGCTGTGAGGCGGTAGTCCGTAAGCTGATGAAAACAAAGCAGCAATATAGCCGCAGGTAATATAATTTACCGGCTTGTCATATTGCCCCATTCTGATCAGCCAGCCGGTATCAATATGAGAAGAGTGCAGTACAACCTCTCCCCGATCCTGTCCCGCATAAGATACCTGCATATTTCCCATGCCGATAAGCGAATAATACCGGCTTCCCAAATCAAATATTTCTTTGATGCCTATACCGGAATGCTTTGCAAAATAACTTCTGAGCATCTCATAAAAGCTGTCTTCGGCACACTCGGTCAGCAGTTTTTTTCCGTCAAGAAAGCCGACATCCGATGCCAAACGGGTATACAATGCGGCATAGTGATGACAATGAAGAACGCTCAATTGTCCGTTGAGATAATGACGGCATTCGAGCGGATTAAATCTGTGTTCTGTCGTTAAATGCACATGTTCTCTCATTTGAAATTAACATCCTGCCCCGTTATTTCTTTGACTGCCTGTTGAAATCGTTGAATATGTTCGGGAGAATCCGGCATATCATTGGCAATAATGCTGGCAACACAGGTTTTCATCGCCAAGCGCATCATGCCCTCTTTCCCGGCTTTTTCTTTAACAAACTGATGATATTTCACCATTTTTTCTGCCATCTGTTCATCCCCTTAAGATACGGTTAATTCATAAGGCATTTTGATATTAAACATCAAGCTTAAAAAATCAGGCAGCCCCGATTTTTTTCAGGACTGCCTGAATATGACTAGCTGACGCTGTTCAGCGTATGCCCCATTTTTGCTTTTTTGCACTGAAGATAACAGCGATTGAATTCATTTGGCTCTGTTTCAATCGGCACCTGCTCAACAATCTTCAATTTATAGCCTTCCAGACCGACCATCTTTTTGGGATTATTGGTCAGAAGCCGCATTTTTCTTACACCGAGTTCTGACAGAATCTGAGCGCCGATGCCGTAATTTCTCAAATCTGCCTGAAATCCGAGTATTTCGTTTGCCTCAACCGTGTCATGTCCCTGATCCTGAAGCGCATAAGCTTTGATTTTATTGACCAGACCGATTCCGCGTCCCTCCTGACGGATATACAGCAAAACGCCCGCCCCTTCCTCTTCCATCATCTGCATGGCTCTGTGCAGTTGATCTCCGCAATCGCAACGCATAGAACCGAAAATATCGCCCGTAAGACATTCCGAATGTACCCTAACCAGAATTGACTTTTCAGGATCGATTTTTCCCTTGACCATCGCAATATGCAGAAAATCATCCACGTCGTTTTCATACACAATGGTTTTAAATTCTCCGGCAACAGAGGTCGGAATAATCACTTCCGGCGCGGCGCGGCGCACAAAAGACTCGGTTCTCATGCGGTATTCAATCAAATCCGCAATCGTGCAGATGCCGATACCATGCTGTTCGCTGAATTTTTCCAATGAAGGCATTCGGGACATCGTGCCATCTTCGTCCATGACTTCACAAATCACGCCCGCAGGCTTCAATCCGGCAAGCCGCGCCAAATCCACAGAGCCTTCGGTCTGCCCCGCACGAACCATCACGCCGCCGCGTCTTGCACGCAACGGGAAAATATGTCCCGGACGCGCCAAATCACCGGGTTTGGCATTATCCGCAATAGCGGTCAGAATGGTTGTCGCCCGGTCTGCGGCTGAAATGCCGGTCGTAACGCCCTTTTTGGCTTCTATCGAAACCGTAAAACCGGTCTGAAACCGCGACGTGTTGTTCGATACCATCATGGGCAGTTGCAAGGCGTCAATTTTTTCCGGCGTCAGCGATAAACACACCAGCCCGCGTCCGTATTTCACCATAAAGTTAATGGCTTCCGGGGTTATTTTTTCAGCAGCCATCGTGAGATCGCCTTCGTTTTCACGATCTGCATCATCGGTCAGGATGACCATTTTGCCTGCCCGTATGTCTTCAATTGCCTGTTCGATTGACAGTTTTGGCATTGTTGTTACATTATCTCCTAAAAATTTGATTTTAAAGATTTATATGGATTAGCAGGGAGTTACACAAATCCGATCAGGTAAGGGAGTCTTTATGTGTGCTATCTTTTCTCTGAATTTGAATGGCTTAATCAAGTGTAAAGCTTTAAGTTTAAGCCCTCTTGTATTTAAAAAAATATCATATTCTTCATCAGTTATATTCTTTCTCCGCTTGTTGTACGGATCAGAAATAAAGAAGAGGTATAAGTTATTAATCTTATAGCTATTATTCAAAAAAATATTTCCGAATCTGTTTGTTAAAAAGTCTTCAATTACTGTTTGAAATTTATTCTTAATTTTTTCTATTTTAAAGCCATCTGGAGAGTTAGTATTCCTTAATTCTATCAGATAAAAATTATAGCCTTGATTCAAATCGCATTTGACAATGATAAGGCAATCGGCAGACGGAGGTGTATGCTTCATTTTTAATGAATTATAATAAGCATCAAGTTTCAAAATAATATAGCTGTCTTCCTTAATCTGCTGGTCGAACTCAGCAGAAATCCCTTCTTCACCGCATTGATTTCTAAGCAATGCAAGCAATTCATTATCCTGCATTATTTCATCAAACATCATGAATCCTTATTTAGCCTTTCTATTATTTCTGTTCTCTCATTGAAAAGATGCTCTATTGTAGCAATAAAATTTTCATCTTCAACTCCGAGTTCATTCGCCGGAAGAATTTTTGAAATGCTGCCTTGCTCCGTTTGTTCAAGTATCATTGCACAAGATTTTGATATATCAAGTTTCTTTTCTAAAATCAGATTGTTCATCTTATTGAACATAAAATCGCTGTGAGAAGTTATGATAATCTTGATATTTTGTTTTACAAGCTTTGCAAATATTTCCATTAGCTTAACCTGAATTTCAGGATGCAGATGAGCTTCCGGTTCTTCTATGAACAAAATACTTTTTGATTCCGCCTTTTTATGTGAAGGAGCGATAATATATTTTAAAAACAATACAAGCGGAGATATTTCAGCCGCCATTGATGACACCTGAAACATATCCAAGTATAAATCCGTATTATGTGGTTTATATATCATCTTTTTGGTATCATCATCAAATATAACTTCTCCGCCCAAAATTGTCTGTTCTATTTCCTCTGCCAACAGCACGATAGGATTATTTCGGTCAGTAACTCCTTTTTTGATAGAAGATAATGCAAGAAAATAATCGCTGACCGGCTCAGGAATACTTGGAATTTCAAAGCTTTTTATTCGGAATGTGCCTCTGCTTTTTGATAATTCTGCAAATATGGAGGAAAATGAACTTAATCCTTGATAAATGCCTATACGAGATGCAGGAAAATAATAAATATTGGTTTTTTCTATTTTAGAATCCATGAGTCTGTTTTTTTCTAAAAAATTTATTTTTGTGAGAGTCAAACTATCATAGGTCTTACATAAAACTATTTTCACCTCATCAGTCTTTATATAAAATTCTGCTTTTTGATTAGCTAATTTATTTGATATGTTATCTCCGAATGTGGCAGTAAAAGATTTCTGAAGTTCGTCAATAAATAGTTTTTGAAAAACATCTCTTTCTATATATTCGAGTTGCTTCTTTTCTTTATTAACACCTTTTATTTTTTCAACGGGATCATAAGTTTTTGTTCTCTGCAATATCTTGTGAAATAGTGCGATCTCGCGTTTCATACCATAATACTTATTATCAGATATGAATTTTTTCAAAATCAGATAGACAACAGAAACCGCATAAGATTTTCCGATATTGTTTTTTCCATAAATAATCGAAAAATCCTTTGACAGATCAATCTCAAATTCTTTGATTGGACCGAAATTTTTGATTTTGATTATCATAATACTTTCTTACTCCGGGCTGATCGCAGTTTCAAATAAGGTGCTTCTCTTTTTACAACGCATTTTTATCAGTTAATGAAAAAATGGGCAATGAAAAAATCAGAAACACAG
>DYRC01000140.1 GCA_020718925.1 Desulfonema limicola | reverse complement strand
TCGAAAAACGGATTTTTCATCCTCTCCCCCCAAAATTAACTTGCCTTACCCCCATCTGATTTGCAATAATATGCCCCAATCAAATATCAGAGGTGCGATAATGTCAACCGGAGCTTGCGGAATCAATTGCGATGTGTGCAGACTCAATGTCAGCGGAATATGCTCTACCTGCGGATCGGGAATCAGTATTGAAGGAAAGGAAAAAGCTGAGGTTCAGGTTCGGCTTTTCGGACAGCCCTGTCCGATATTAGGCTGCGCTCAGATGAACCGCATTTCATACTGCATGAGGGATTGCGATCAGTTTCCCTGCGATAATTTCCGCTCCGAATATCCGTTCAGTCAGGGATTTCTGAATATGCAGCAAAGACGCCGTAATGAAAAACATCAGGAAACATCGGACAGTATCAAAGTGCCGCCGGAATATTGGGATGAACTTGCCTCCCGAAATTCTGAACAAATCTGCAATCACGCGCTTGCCCTGCCGCATTCGGAAGGATTCATACTCCGTTTTCTGGCAGATGATCTGCTGGCGGACATTCAGAACCGCTGCCTATGGCGGTTAAAAGACGGGAATCGGGAAAAAATCACGCGTGAACTTTCGGAACTCGTGGTTTTGGTTTATCTCTTATCCGCAAAGCCGGAAGGGATTTGTCGTGAGATGGTCAGCGCCAAAGACCTTAAAGACGCCCAGTTTTTTCAGGGTCCGCATGAACTCAGAACCGATCATCTGCTGAAGCGATACGGAACCGATGCCGCCGGATTCAGACAGGCAGCAGAGTCTTTGGGCGGCAAGCGTATGGATATGGCAGATGCCGCGTATCAGCTAAAGCCTCTTCCCAAAATTCCCTTATATTATCTGCTTTGGGAAGGCGATGAGGAATTTACGCCCCGTTTTTCTGTGCTGTTTGATCGCTCAATTGAGCAGCATTTATCCGCAGATGCGATATGGGGGCTGGTGAATCTGGTGTCGGGCATTCTGATGAAAGGATAGCACGAACTCCCTGAATCTGCATAAATCATTTTGAATCATAACTCATTTAGGATCATATTCAGCCCCCGGATGCTGACCGCGCTGATGATGGGCTTTTCCTGCGGACTTCCGCTTCTTCTGACCGGCACGGTATTGCAGGCATGGATGAAGGAACAAGGCATTGATTTGTCCGTGATTGGCATGACATCGCTGATCGGGCTGCCATACACCATCAAATTTTTATGGGCGCCGTTTTCGGATCGCTATACCCTGCCATTTTTGGGCAGACGGCGCGGCTGGATGCTGATCGCCCAATTTCTGCTGATGTTTTCCATTATTCTGCTCGGATTAAGTGACCCGGCAAAATATCCTCTGCTGACCCTGTTAGCTGCTTTTTCGGTAACATTTTTCAGCGCGAGTCAGGATATTGTGGTGGATGCGTATCGCCGGGAAGACTTATCTGATGCGGAATTGGGACTAGGGGTTTCGCTGTATATCAACGGCTATCGGATAGGAATGCTGCTGTCTTCCGGCGGAGGCTTGATAATTGCAGATAAGCTCTCATTTGAGATGGCGTATTTTATGATGGCAGCCTGTCTGATTCCCGGCATATTGACGACATTATTATGCCGTGAGCCGCAAGTGGATGTTGAGCCGCCCAAAACGCTGCGGTCTGCCGTGATTGATCCGCTGACAGACTATTTCACCCGTCCGAATGCGCTATGGATACTGTCCTTTATTCTGTTTTACAAAATCGGAGATACGATGGCATCTGCCATATCCACGCCGTTTTTTTTGGACATCGGGTTTTCCAAAACAGAGATCGGCGCGGTGGTCAAATTGTTCGGATTCTGGGCAACCTTTGGCGGAAGCCTGATCGGCGGCATATTGATGATTCGGCTGGGAATCAACCGATCTTTATGGATATTCGGCATTCTTCAGGCGATTTCTGTTTTGGGATTTGCCGCATTGGCAGATATCGGGCATAGCGTATCTGTCTTGTCTTTGGTGATTGCGGGTGAGCATCTCAGCGCAGGGATGGGGACAGCCGCATACTCCGCGTTTATTGCAAGCATTATAAATAAAAAATTTACCGCCACCCAGTACGCGCTGCTTTCAAGCCTGATGGGTATTCCCAGAGTTCTGGCATCGGCACCGACCGGATTTTTGGCAAAACTGCTGGGCTGGCAGTCTTTTTTTCTTTTCTGTACGCTGATGGCAATTCCGGGAATGTTGCTGCTGCTTAAATTTGCATCATGGAATTCTGACAGAAAAAATGAATCCGAATAAAATAATCAGAGGGGTTCAATCAAATATTTGACATTTCATATTCAAAAATTGTAAAGTGCGCTAATTTGTATCGGAAGATTTTAAGGTTTCACTGATAACCGCATCAGGGAGGTGCAAATGGACAAACAGGAAAAAGAATTTTATGGAAAGCTGGAGGCAAAAGGGGTTTCACGGCGCGATTTTATGAAATATTGCAGCGCGCTGACCGCAACCATAGGACTTTCCGCATCTTATGTGCCGAAAGTGGCGGAAGTATTTGCCGCACCGAAACAGCGTCCGCCGGTGGTATGGCTGCATTTCGGCGAATGTACCGGATGCACGGAAGCTGTCTTGAGAACCATGTATCCGTGGATTGACGAGCTGGTTTTGGATATTCTCAGTATCGAATATCAGGAAACCATTATGGCAGCCGCCGGAGAGCAGGCTGAGCAAAATCTCCACGATGCTGTCAAAAAATACGAGGGCAAATTCATCTGTATTGTGGAAGGCGCTGTTGCCACAGCGTATGACGGCGCGTATGGAAAAGTTGCGGGCAGAACCTTTTTGGAAATCGCCAAAGAAAACTGCCCCAAAGCCGCAGCGGTAATTTGTTTGGGAACATGTTCATCATTCGGCGGCGTTCAGGCTGCTAAACCCAATCCCGGCGGATACAAAGGTGTCGGCGATGCGCTGGGTATCAAAACCCTCAATATTCCGGGATGTCCTCCGAACCCGGTCAATCTGATCGGAACCGTAGTCAATTATCTGCTGATGGGCAAACTTCCCGCATTGGATAATCTGCACAGACCCATGTTTGCCTTTGCAAAGACCATCCATGACCAATGTCCGAGACGCTCTCATTTCGAGCAGGGCGAATTTGTAACCACTTTCGGATCGGATGAAGCCGCGCGAGGGTATTGTCTGTATAAACTCGGATGTCGCGGTCCCGAAACCTATAACAACTGTCCGACTGCCAAATTTCACGGCGGCACCAGTTGGCCCATTCAGGCGGGGCATCCGTGTCTGGGATGCAGCGAACCGGACTTCTGGGACAAGATGACCCCGTTTTATGAGGAAAAGTAACCGCAGACAACCCTTTTAAGAAAAAAGGAGGAGAGTTTATATGGGAAACCGAATTATTGTTGATCCGATTACCAGAATCGAAGGTCATCTTCGCATCGAAGTCGAAATAGAAAACGGCAAAGTGAAAAACGCCTGGAGTTCAGGGCAGATGTTTCGCGGAATTGAGATGATTCTTCAGGGGCGGGACCCCAGAGACGCACATCATTTTGTGCAGCGTTCCTGCGGTGTCTGTACTTATGTTCATGCGCTTTCTTCGGTCAGAGCGGTCGAAAAAGCCATCGGCATTCAGATTCCCGAAACCGCACGTCTGTTGAGAAATCTGATGCACGCTGCTCAGTATCAGCATGACCATATCGTACATTTTTATCATCTTCACGCTTTGGATTGGGTGGATATTGTCAGTGCGCTGAAAGCTGACCCGGCAAAGACATCCAAACTTTCGGAAACCGTCAGCGCGGCTCCGTGGGGCGGTATAGCGTATTACAAAAGCATTCAGCAGAAACTTCAGACCTTTGTGGACAGCGGACAGTTGGGTCCCTTCAATAACGCATATTGGGGACATCCGGCATATCAACTGCCGCCTGAAGCAAACCTCATGGCAGCTTCGCATTATCTCGAAGCACTGCGTCTTCAGGCAAAGTCCGCCAAAATGCACGCGATTTTCGGCGCCAAAAATCCGCATCCGCAAACACTGGTTGTCGGCGGTATTACCTGTATTGCCGATCTGGTTCCGGATCGGATAGCCCAGTTTTTGTATTTGTGGAAAGAAACGCAGGAATTTGTGAAAAATGTCTATATTCCTGATTTGCTGGCAGTGGCGTCTTTCTATAAAGATTGGGGCGGAATCGGCGGAACCAGCAATTTTCTGGCGTGGGGTGACTTTCCCCAAACACCTAACGAAGTCGAATCCTGTCTGATGCCCGGAGGACTGATTTTAAGACGGGATATCAAAAATATTCAGACCCCGAATCAGGAAAAAGTCGCGGAACATATCAAACATTCATGGTATGAAGACGGCGCGGCATTGCATCCGTTCAAAGGCGAAACCAAACCCAAACACGGCGAATATGATACCGGAGATAAAGGCGGATTGATGTCTTTCTTCAGTAAGAAAGAAACCGGCAAATATTCATGGATCAAAGCGCCTCGCTATGCCGGAGAAGCCTGCGAAGTTGGTCCTCTTGCCCGCGTACTGGTTGCTTATGCAAAAGGGCACCCGGAAATCGTAGCTGTGGTCAACAATACACTTGCCGCACTCAATGTTCCGGTAGATGCTCTCTTTTCCACATTAGGCAGAACCGCAGCCAGAGGTCTTGAAACTGTCGTTGTCGGCGATGCGATGGAAGGCTGGGTGATGAAACTGATTGATAACGTGAAAAACGGCAACACCAACACCTATCAATCTTATGAAATGCCGGACGAAGGCATGGGCTATGGATTGAATGATGTGCCGCGCGGCGCTTTGGGACATTGGATTGAAATCAAAGATAAAAAAATCAAGAACTATCAATACGTTGTTCCGTCAACATGGAATCTGGGTCCCAGATGTGAAAAAGGCAAGCTGGGTCCTGTGGAAGAGGCATTGATCGGAACACCGATTGCAGATCCCAAGCGTCCTTTGGAAATTCTGAGAACCGTTCATTCATTTGATCCCTGCATTGCCTGCGCGATTCATGTGATTGATCCGACATCAAACGAAGTTTATAAAATCAAGGTGCTGTAACTCTTTAAGGTGTTTCTCTTCCGATTTTACGCCGGAGAGAAACACCCTCTTCCTCAAGGCATATCTCAATGGTAAAATCCCCGTTGTCCGTAGAAAAGGGAACAGCAATGATAGGATAGGTCGTAATATGCTTAATTGAGTGATTGATGCCGGTAATGACGGTGGGGATTGCCGCATCTAACGATTTGCCCATCTCTTCAAGTTTCTGTCTTGCCTGTCCTGAAATCATATTGGTAATTTCACCCACCGCATCTTTGATTTCATTGTTGAGTTCCGTGATTTCATCGCCGAACATGTTGGAGACAATGGCAAGAATGCTGTTTTTGGTAAAACTGACAGACAGCGTTCCGCTGGATTCTTTGCCGGTCATCCCGATAATTCCCGAAACATCGCCCATAGCGGTCTGATCATCTTTCAGATACGCCTCTCCGGCAGTCGCCTGAGTGAATGCCATTGTTTCGAGAACATGTATTGTCGCAGCGATAAACGGCTCTATATATTTCAAATTCATGTTTTTCCCCTCTGATAATCACGCTATTCGCCGGTCTGAAATATCGGGCTGAGTTTTTTTCTTAGGTCCTTGGCAGTAAACGGCTTGATAATATAGCCGGATACGCCCTTTTTAGTGGCTTCGATCACGTTTTCCTTCTTGCCTTCGGCAGTAATCATAATAAAGGGGACCTTGGAAAAATCTTTGTGCGCTCTGACTTTTTCCAGCAAATCCAGCCCGGTCATATTCGGCATATTCCAGTCGCATAAAACCAGATCGATTTTTTCACTACTCAATATCTGCCACGCTGTAATGCCGTCTTCTGCTTCAAAGATATTGTTCGTGCCGAATTCTTTCAACAGCATCCTTCGGATGATCCCCCGCATAATTGAAAAATCATCTACAATCAGCACACACATTTCACTCGCCATCATCTGCTCCTTGCAATAAAATCGGGATAAGCAATATAAATATAACCATTTCAGAGGATAAGATCAATCTATTATTTCTCTTTACCCGCATTTGCGAACATGGTTTTTATTTTCGATCTCAGCGATTCTGCATTAAACGGTTTGGTTACATAGCCGGTTACGCCTTTTTTTGTGGCAGCCGTTACATTGTCTTTTTTGCCTTCCGCAGTTACCATGATAAACGGAATATCGCCTAAAGTCTCATCTGCTCTGACCTTTTCCAGAAGTTCCATTCCGCTCATATTGGGCATATTCCAATCGCATATCACCAAATTGACTTTTTCCCGATTCAGAATATCCCATGCATTGGATCCGTTTTCAGCTTCTATCACATCCTCAGCTCCCAAATCCGTCAGAATTTTTTTGATCAGTCTTCGCATGGTTGAAAAATCATCCACGATCAGTATCCTGATATTTTTTAACATCATAGCTCTCCCTTCTATATCTTCCATGTTCCCACGCCTCTTGAAGCGATAATCACCACTCCGGTGTCCGCTTCAACTGTAACATTACGGCTGATTTTACCGCCCAGATCCTGCGCGGCAACAGAAAGCCGATATGCAGACAATGCTTGACGGATAGCGGAAATATTGCGTTCACCGATTTGAAACAGGTTTTCATCATCCAGCATACTCGCCCCGCCGACCAGCTTTACCTTCATTTTTCTGCCGGTATCAGCATATCCCAGCCGTATCATTTCTTTCAACAATACCGGAATAGCGGTATCGGCAAAATATGCCGGATATTTCAATGCCCGATCAGGATTTACTTCCGAATTAGGCAGCGCAATGTGCGCCATCCCAATGCTTCGGTTGTCAATATCCAGAAAAATAAGCGCCACACATGATCCCAGGGCATACGTTTTAAGCTGCTCTCCGGGGTTGTTGGTCGCCCCATATTCACCGACCCCCAGAACAATCGTTTTCATCCGGCAGAGTTCTTTGCGATAAGGTTCAATACCATCTGAGCAATCTTGCCAAGCGGCACAAGGCTTTCAACCCCGCCTTTGAGATATGCGGCTTTGGGCATTCCGAAGACCACGCTGCTGGCTTCATCCTGAGCAATCGTGCGTCCTCCCGCGTCCCGGATAGCCCGCATTCCGTCCGCGCCATCGCTGCCCATGCCGGTCAGCATTACGCCGACAGCGTTTATCCCCGCATATTTTGCAACAGACTGCATCAGCACTTCCACAGACGGACAATGCCCGCAGACCACAGCACCTGTCTTGCATTCAACCTGATAAAGCCCCCCGGAACGAATGACTTTCAGATGCTTATCTCCGGGTGCAATCAGGACGCGCCCCGGCATAACCCGATCTCCGTCCCGCGCTTCTTTTACTTCCATCATGCTCAGGTCATTCATGCGATCCGCAAACATCCGTGTAAATCCCGGCGGCATGTGCTGAACAATCACCACTCCCGGCGTTGTCGGCGGAAACTGCGTAATCACCTGCCGAATCGCTTCGGTGCCGCCGGTTGATGCGCCGATAGCAATCACCGTATCACTGGTCTCTGTCAGAAGTTTGGACTGAATCGGCGCGACAGCCATCGCTGCCCGGCGATGTTTCCAATGAGACACATTCGCGGTGGACGCAATTTTGATTTTGGTGCATAGTTCGGTCATCATGCCGTTCAGCCCTGACGCCATATCGCTGCGGGGCTTGCTCACAAAATCAACCGCGCCTGCATCCAACGCATCCAGCGTAACCTTTTTGCCTTTTTCCGTCATGGAACTGACCATCACCACCGGCAGCGGATACTGAGGCATCAGCCGCCGCAGAAATTCCACGCCGTCCATGCGGGGCATTTCCACATCCAACGTAAGAACATCGGGCTTGAGTTGAACAATCTTATCTCTGGCAATATAAGGATCCGGAGCGACTCCGACAACCTCAATTCCCGGATCTTTGGAAAGTCCTTTGCTCAACACCTCGCGCACCAATGCGGAATCGTCAATGATAAGTACACGGATCGGACGGCTCGCCATATTTCACAATATTCCTATCGAACATAGGGTAATCTCTGCGTCTGTCTTTATTTTTCAGTAGATTATCAGATTTGCCATTTCTGAAAATAACGGGTACATGATCAATCTCTTCAGCAGATTCGGGAATAATATAATATTTTGATAATTTTATCCAGTCCGTATCTCGCAAAGTAACGATTTCATCCAAATAGAAACTTATCCACACATCATCTATCTTTGAATCAGACTTTTCCTGTGCCAGTTTATTCTCAGATATACAAACATATTCTTCATCAAGTTCAAAGCCGATAAAGTTACGTCCCAGACGTTTGGCGGCTATCGCGGTAGTGCCTGTTCCTGAAAACGGATCAAACACGATGTCGCCCTCATCAGTTGACATAAGAATAATTCTTTCAATCAGATGGATAGGCAATTGACACGGATGTTCATCACGATATTTGTTATGTTTTACGCGATGAATATCTGTCCATACGTCAGAGACCAAAGGACCGAACGGATGTAGCAATGGTTTTTTACCGCCGTAATCTTTATAAAGATAGTGGCATTTGCGGCACCGTTTATGCGGATAGCGAATTTCATAAAATTTGTTTTGCTTAAGCTCCTTAATATAAAATAAAATACCGTAATGAGACGGTTGTAATGTTTTACCCATAGGGGACGTAGGGGCATCCCATGAAATCCAATGTTTGAAATGAGCGGAACTGTTCAGAAAACTTGTATAATAAGTCAGCCATTTCGGGATATTATGAACAAAAATAGAACCCGTCGGTTTTGTAATCCGAACCATTTCATTCAGCCATCGTTCACACCAATCAAGATATTCCTGAACGGTGAGACCGTCCTTAGTGCTGTTATACTTTTTTTTCAAGTTAAACGGCGGATCTGCAAAAGCAATGTCAATACTGTTATCAGGAATATCCTGAAATAGCATCAGGCAATCGCCCTGTGTTATCCGATTCAGATATTGTTCAAGCACTTTTTTTAAACTCCGACCGCAGCATTCTCTCAAATCTGCCTAATTCATCTTTGTGAAATGTGAATACGTCTTCATAAGCAGCAACCATTCTTTTAAGGTCTTCTTTGCGGACATACCAGCCGATACCATCAACAAAGCCTATGAATTTTGCCTTCGGATAATGTTTTTTGATAAGCTGACGAATTGAAATTTCCGTCTTTGATTTATCGCCCTGTCCTGATGATGTTGTAACCAGAAAAGAACTCTCAGCAATAATAAGCGGATGCTGCTTATTCGGAATAATAAAATCCATTGTGCGCTTTGTATCCGGCGCGTTTGTTATCAACTCTCTCAGATCACCTTTTTCAAAAGCAATCTCCGATCTTGCTAAAATATCTGCGATAACGGTCTCGGAATTATTATCTTTTTTGCCTGAGTATGAACCTTTCTCTTTATATCTTACCAATGTATCAATCATCGCTGAAACATCAAACTGCAACTTTGAGATGCTCAGTTTTTTCAACTCAAACAGGGGTATTGTATTCGCAAGAAAGGGAATAGTCGCTCCTTCAAAGAATAAATTGACGATACCTGCTCTGAAATACTCATTTTTCTGAATCATCCCGGCAATTTTATCGTCTGACCATTCACTGATATTTTCCAAGCCATGAAACTGATTCCAATTCTCCCTGAGCGATAACTTTGCAAGTTGGCGGTTATCCACAACCCGGATAAGCGTTATGAGACGTTTGAATGATTCATTAGAGAATCCTGTCAACGCAAGCATAGCGGTCAAGCCATTTTCGTTTTCCGCAAGAAGTCGCTCAAAAATTTCTTTCTTCAAACCTTTCATTTCAACTTCGTTTCTGAGAATAAGAAGTGTTTCTCTGACTGAGTTCAGATACCCTTCATATTTTTCTTCAAATAACGGGTTGAAAAAATAAAAGGTATTTTTCTCAATAACCGTTCTGAATTTTTGCTCTACGGACTTCATCATATCTTCCTATACACCGCCGGAACAACATAACTATAAGCGCATTGATCCCGATCCAGCGATTCG
>DYRC01000139.1 GCA_020718925.1 Desulfonema limicola | reverse complement strand
GCAGGCGTTATGGAAGCGCAGTACAATATTTTGCGGCAAAACGGACACAGCCCCAGTGAATCTTTTAACGAAACCGTTGAGGAACTTACGCAGAGCCTCATTCGGCTGGTCGCAGAAAACGGCATGGACTGGATGTTCGGCAATTGCAGCACCACAGCGCAGAGAGGCGCGTTGGATTGGGCGCCGAAATTCCGGGATGCGGTGGTGCCGGTATTCAAAGAATTGTATGAAAGCGTCAGATCAGGCAAAGAAAGCAAGCGTTCTATTGATTCAAACAGCGCGACTGATTATCGGGAGAAATTAGGCAAAGAACTTGATGCCATCAAAAATTCCGAAATGTGGAGAACCGGTGCGGCGGTGCGTGCGCTCAGACCGGAGAATCGTAAAAAAGTATAGAATCCCTATTCCTGCTCCCCTTCCCTAAACGGAGAGGGGGAGTCTTACCGAAATATCCCTCATTGAAGAATCCTCTTTTTAAAGAACGAATTTGCTTTTCATGTATTGCGGTATTGTGCTATCAGTAATCATATACCTTAACTCACGGAGGGCAATATGAAAAAATGGATAGCATCGGTATTGTATGCAGGCTTGATCATGATCATGCCGATCAGCCTGATGGCTCAGGATGTCATAAAAATCGGCGTTCTTGCGCCGCTTGATCTTCCTGTCGGAAAAGGTATTCAGAACGGTGCAGAGATGGCGGCTGAGGAAATCAATGCTTCAGGCGGCATACTGGGCAAAAAAGTTGAGTTGCTGATTGCAGATACCAAGCTGAAGCCGGTTATCGGGGCTTATGAATATACCCGCTTGGCAACTCAGGAAAAAGTTGCGGCTGTTTTGGGGACTTATATAAGCGAAGTGGCGTTGGCAGTGATTGAGCAGGTTCCGAAACATAAAGTCCCTTTTCTTTCCGGATCAGCAACGCCTGAACTTACTGAAAAGGTTAAACAAAATTATGATTCGCTCAAATATGTCTTCAGAACGTATTTCAATTCTTATGAAATGGCGGATTTCAGTTCGGAATGGCTGGTGAGCGATCTGATAAAAAAGCGCGGCTTAAAACGGTTTGCGTTGATGGCTGAAAATGCCAACTGGGCGCGCCCTGTGGCGGCAAAATGGGAAAAAGACATCAAAGATGCCGGAGCCGTCATAGCGAATATTGAATATTTCGATAAAACCACCAAAGATTTCAAGCCGATATTTGCCAGAATTGCGGAATCCCAATGTGAGATGATTTGCGTTTTAACAGCAATTACAGAAGCTTCAGCATTTCTTAATCAATGGACGGAATCCAAAGGACCGCTTATGGGCGGTATTATCGGTTCTTTCCGTATGGCATGGAAAGTTTCAGATAAAACAGCCGTAAGCCTTATATCACTCTCTTTTCCCGGAATATTCCCCATAAAAGCCAAAGATATGGTATTTCAGGATAAGTATTTGGGAAAATATAAGATTATTCCCGAATTTACCTCACCGCATTTTTATGACGCGCTGTATATGCTCAAAGCCGCAATTGAACGGGCAAAATCCGTTGATCCGGACGCCATCACAGACGCAATGGAAAAAACGGATTATATCGGCGTTATGGGCAGGTGGGTATTTGATAAAGCGTCTCATCATTCCAAGTTCGGTCCCGGTTATCGTCAGTTTATGACGATGCAGTGGCAGCCTGATGGAAAAGCCTGTGTGATTTATCCTGATGAACATAAAACCTGTGAGATGATTTTTCCTCAATGGAAGTGAATTTGTTAATTCTATGATAAAAAAAACTGTGAGAAATACAGGAGAGCCTGAAATGAAAAAAAAAGCATTCGTCTGTTTGGTTTTATTCGTGTTTTTACCGTTGGTTGCAATGGCTCAGGAGGTCATAAAAATCGGTGTGCTTGCGCCGCTTGATCTTCCTGTCGGAAAAGGACTTAAAAACGGCGTTGAAATGGCTGCGGAAGAAATCAATGCTTCAGGCGGTATCATGGGCAAAAAGGTTGAGTTGATAATAGCCGATGACAAAATGAAGCCGGTCATCGGCGCGTATGAATACACCCGTCTGGCAACTCAGGAAAAGGTTGCGGCGGTTCTGGGGACATTTGCAAGCGAAGTGGCGCTGGCAGTGGTGGATCAGGTTCCCAAGTGCAAAATTCCCTTCATAGGCGGAACTGCCACGCCGGAAGTTACTGAAAAGGTTAAACAGAATTATGATTTGCTCAAGTATGTTTTCAAGGTGTTTCATAATGGGTATGAGATTGCGGATTTCAGTTCGGAATGGTTAATCAGAGAAATGGTAAAAAAACGCGGCTTAAAGCGTTTTGCGTTGATTGTTGAAAATGCCAACTGGGCGCGTCCTGTGGCGGCAAAATGGGAAAAAGAGTTGAAAGACGCCGGAGCCTTAATCCCGGTGATTAAATATTTCGATAACAACACCAAAGATTTCAAGCCGATGTTTGCCAAAATTGCAGAAGCCAAATGTGAAATGACTTGTATTATAACAGCACTTACAGACGCTTCGCCGCTGATTATGCAATGGGCAGATTCCAAAGGAACGCTTCTGGGCGGCGTCAGCGGCTCTTTTACCACAGCATGGAAAACCACAGACGGCAAAGCGTTAAGCATGATTTCATTGTCTTTTCCCGGCATATTCGGGGTGAATACCAAAGATAAAAGTTTTTCATCCAAGTATCTTGAAAAATATAAAACCCTTCCTGAATACACCTCAATCTATGTGTATGATGCGCTCTATCTTCTGAAACATGCTGTTGAACGGGCAAAATCCGTTGAGCCAGACGCCATCGTAGATGCGATGGAAAAAACAGATTATACCGGCATCATGGGCAGATGGGTGTTTGACAAAGCTTCGCATCATTCCAAATTCGGTCCCGGTTTTCGCCAGTTCATGATAATGCAATGGCAGCCTAACGAAAAAGCCTGTGTGATTTATCCTGATGAACATAAAACCTGTGAGATGATTCTTCCGCCGTGGAGTAAGGGAAGTGAGAAATGAGAAGTGAGAAGTGATATGAACCTGAGAACCAGATTATTAATTGCATTTCTTTTAGTCAGTCTGATACCCCTTGCAGTTATCAGCGTTATATCGGTAAAGACTTCGGCTATGGCATTGTCGGATCAGACCTTTGAGCAGCTTGACAGCTTACGCGAATTGAAAAAGGCGCAGATACTTAAAATGTTTGAAGAGCATCGGCATGATATGAATATCCTTATGGAAACCGTTGCCACGCTCAAACAATCCGCATTTGATAAGCTCCGCACCTCTCAGGGAGTGAAAAAGGCTCAGATTCAGGAGTATTTCCGAAAAATTTTAAGCGATATCCGAGTGCTTTCTGCAAGTCTGGCAACCGCAGAGGCGCTGGAATCTTTCTCTTTGGCAAATACGGACGGAACGCTCAATCAGAGTATGTATGACTTTCTTGAAAAGGAAAAATTCGGGCAGTCTTTAAGAAAATTCGGAGAAGAATACGGCTATGAGGATCTGCTGCTGATTACAAAAAACGGAACGGTGGTTTATTCTTTGAAACGACACAAAGACCTTGCAATGAATGTTTTATCAGAAGAAATTCTGAAAAACAGCGGGCTTGCCCGATGCTTTCAACAATCGCTGACCAAGGTTGATATTCAGGATTTTGAGCCGTATTCTTTTGCAGACAATCGGCAGATTTTATTTATCGGTGCGCCGATCAGCGTCAATAACGAGGTAAAAGGCGCGGTGATCCTCAAAATTTCCAACGATATTCTCAACACCATGGTTCAGCGCAGGGAAGGCATGGAAAAGACCGGAGAAAGTTTTCTGGTCGGGCGATCTGATGGCAAAACCGGCTATCGGAGCAATCGGGTTATCAGGAAAAGAACTATCGGCGAGTCTGTTTCAGGGGAAGAGACAGAGGCGGTATTATCAGGGGCATCCGGCGAGATAGTCAAAACTCAGGATGATGATATGGAGATTGTCAGATATGATCCGTTAGAAATTCCGGGCTTGAACTGGGGAATGCTCACAACGCTCAGTCTTGAGGAAGTGATTGCGCCGAAATTGGGAGAAAAACAGGACGATTATTTTACCAAGTATATCAAAGAATACGGATATTATGATCTTTTTCTGATTCATCCTGACGGAAAGGTGTTTTATTCAGTTCTGCATGAATCAGATTATGGCGTCAATATTCTTGATAAAGATCATGCTCAATTCAGTTTAGGCAAGTTAAGCAAAGCAGTTACAGAAAACAAATCTTGTGCATTTTCAGATATTGAGCCGTATCCGCCGTCCGGGGGAAAGCCCTTTGCATTTATGGCGCAGCCGGTGATTCATAACAACAGGATTGAACTGATTGTGGCATTGCAGGTTCCTACGGACATCATCAATCGGGTCATGCACGAGCGATCCGGCATGGGAAAGACCGGCGAGACCTATCTGGTCGGAACAGACCGGCTCATGCGCTCGGATTCTTATCTGAATCCGCAGGATTATTCCGTGTCCGCCTCATTTTCCCATCCTGATAAAAGCCGGATCACTACCGAAGCAGCGCAGTTGGCAATTTCCGGCAAGACTGAAAACGCTGTCAGCATCAACTATCTCGGCAAATCGGTGTTATCCGCATACACGCCGATAGATATCGGAAATATCCGCTGGGCATTGATTGCCGAAATCAGCGTGAGAGAAGCGCTTGCGCCTATTATCCGGCTCAAATGGGTCATCGCTTATGTTACGCTTGCCGCAACGCTTATCGTGTTTATATCTTCCTATTTTGTCAGCGGATTCATTGCAAGACCGATTCGGCGGGTTATCCGGGGACTTACGGATGGCTCTGCCCGTTTATTCTCAGCATCTGCCGAAATAGCCGCCGGCGCAAGCTCTCTGTCCGAAGGCTCTTCGGAACAAGCTGCTTCTATTCAGGAAATTTCCACATCGCTTGAGGAAATGGCATCCATGACACAGCAGAATGCAGAGAATACGGAACACGCAGAGACCCTGATGATATCTGCAACCCATCAGGCGGAAGAAGCAGCTTGCTTCATGGGGCAATTGACAGCGTCCATGAATGAAATCTTTGCAGCCAGTCATAAAACATCGGGCATTCTTAAAAGCATTGATGAAATTGCATTCAAAACCAATCTGCTCGCTCTGAATGCCGCAATAGAAGCTGCCAGAGCCGGAGAAGCCGGAGCCGGTTTTTCTGTTGTGGCGGATGAAGTGAGAAATCTTGCCGCGCAATCCGCAGATGCAGCAAAAAATACGGCTGTTCTTATAGAAACAACGCTGAAAAGCGTCAACGAAGGCTCTGAGTTTGCTGTAAAAACAGAGCATAGCTTTTCAAAGGTTGCTGAAAGCATTGTGAATATCGGACAAATTTTCACCTCTATCACGTCAGCCTCTCAGGAGCAGGCGCGGGGAATTGAGCAGATCAATGTCGCCGTAGTAGAAACAGACAAAGTGGTTTTACAGAACGCCGATATTGCACAACAATCCTCAGAGGCGTCTGATGTCATGCTGCAGGAAGCGACTGCTATGAAAGAAGATATTGAGCGGTTGTGTGCGGTAGTCGGCGCCCGGCACAGACCTTCAGGCATATTGCCGCAGAATCCATGATTGGTATTCTCCGCTCCTGATGCGTTCAACCCATTCAGAATTTTTGAGATACCAGAGAATGGTCTTGCGGATGCCGGTTTCAAAAGACTCCTGCGGTTTCCAGCCCAACTCAGTTTCTAATTTACTGCAATCAATGGCATATCTTAAATCATGCCCCGGACGATCTTTGACAAATGTAATCAGACCGCGCCGTGATGCCTGTGCCGGAACCAGTTCATCCAGTACATCACAGATGGTTTCAACCACTTCGATATTTTTCTTTTCGCATCGCCCGCCGACATTGTAAGTTTCCCCGCGTGTTCCGTTCTGCATGATTGTCCGAATCGCAATGCAGTGATCCTTCACATAAAGCCAGTCTCTCACATTTTCGCCCTTGCCATACACCGGCAGAGATTTTCCATCAAGCGCATTTAAAAGCACCAAAGGAATCAGTTTTTCAGGAAACTGATAAGGTCCGTAATTGTTGGAACAATTGGAAATCGTAACCGGCAGCGCATAAGTTCTGCTGTATGCTCTGACGATATGATCCGAAGAGGCTTTGGACGCAGAATAAGGGCTGCTGGGATCATAGGGTGTGCGTTCTGTGAAAAAGCCTTGTTCGCCAAGACTTCCATACACCTCATCGGTGCTGACATGATGAAATAAGTTCAGCTTATCTTTTCGTGATTTTGCCAATTCAAGCAGATTGAACGTGCCGATAATGTTGGTACGCATAAAGGCGTCCGGCTCTGCAATGGAGCGATCCACATGCGATTCTGCCGCAAAATGGCAGATTGTATCAATGTCATAAGTATCAAATATTGCTGACATTGTTTTGGCATCGCAAATATCCGCTTTTTCAAATATATAGCGGGTTGAAGATTTCAGGGCAATGTCTGTCAGATTTTCGGGATTGCCCGCGTAAGTGAGCTTATCCGCATTGACAATTCTGCCTGTAAAACCCGATTCTTCCAGCATGTAGCGGATAAAATTCGCGCCGATAAAGCCGCATCCGCCTGTAACCAAGATGTTTTTCATTATTCCTCCGAAATCACCATATCATCGGAAAAAGGCGTTTGCCATAATCCGAATAGCCTTCAATGGTGAAAAGCGTTTTTTCTTCAATGAAAATTCTTAACATAATTACAGGCAATAAAACAATCAGAAAATCAGATATGACCGGATTCCGCAGCTATCATGCTGATTCATACAAAATACATTTCTTGAATCCTGTATTCTGATGTGATAGATATAGCAGGAAATTTTTTTTGAATGAAAGCAGTAAAAATGATTTTTAAAAACATTCCTCAAGTCAAAATATGCGGCTTAACCAGCGTTGAAACGGCGATTCAATGCGTCGAACTCGGCGCGGATGCCATCGGATGCGTGTTTTATCCCAAAAGCCCCAGAAATATCACCGATGCTCAGGCAAAAGAAATCTGCGCCGCACTCCCGCCGGACGTGGTGAGCGTGGGTGTATTCGTCAATGAAACATTTGAATTTATTATGGGCAAGGTTGAACATTGCGGCTTAAAGGCAGTTCAACTGCACGGAGTAGAACCGCCGGAGTTTGTCAGCCGCCTTCACAACGAAAATCTGATAGTGATTAAAGGGCTTTATATTGAGGGAAACCCTTCAACAGAACAAGCCTCTCAATTCAAAGATGCTTCGGCGTTTTTAATCGAATGCGGCAGGGGAAAGCTTCCGGGCGGCAATGCCAAGGCGTGGAACTGGCGTCTGGCAGGGGGCTTGAAAACAGACTATCCCATGATTCTTGCCGGAGGACTGACGCCGGACAATGTTTGTCATGCGATAGCCGCCGCCCTGCCGGATGCCGTTGACGTCAGTTCAGGAGTAGAATCCGCGCCGGGACAAAAAGACATGGTGAAAGCAGCGGCGTTTATGGACGCTGTTTCCCGGTGTGAAATGAAACAAAAACCCAAAAGGATTTTTTAAATGAATTTTTTCAATATAAGCGGTTATCCTGACGCCAAGGGGCATTTCGGAGCATTTGGCGGAAGATATGTGGCTGAAACCCTGATGCCTGCGTTGCTGGAATTGGAACAGGCATATCGCACCATTGTGCCGACGCCTGAATTTCAAAAGGAATTGAACTATCTGATGCACCATTATGTGGGACGTCCCACGCCCCTGTTTTATGCCAAACGATTAAGCGAACATCTTGGCGGTGCTGCGATTTATCTCAAACGCGAAGATTTGGCACATACCGGGGCGCATAAAATCAATAATACACTTGGGCAGACGCTTCTTGCTCAGAGAATGGGCAAACGGAAAGTCATTGCCGAAACCGGCGCGGGTCAGCACGGCGTGGCAACTGCAACAACCGCCGCATTGTTCGGAATGGAATGCAAGGTGTTCATGGGAACAGAAGATATTCAGCGCCAAGCCCCGAATGTACAGAGAATGAAACTTCTGGGCGCAGAGGTTGTTCCGGTATCTTCCGGCACAGGTACGCTCAAAGACGCCATGAACGAAGCCTTGCGCTACTGGGTCGGCGCGGTGCAGGATACGTTTTATGTCATCGGTTCTGTGGCGGGTCCTCATCCGTATCCGGTTATGGTCAGGGATTTTCAGAAAATTATCGGGGAAGAAGCGCGGGCGCAGATTTTTGCGATGTGTCAAAGATTGCCCACAACGCTCATTGCCTGCGTAGGTGGCGGCAGCAATTCGATGGGATTATTTTATCCGTTTTTAAATGATCCGGTTGAAATCTTGGGTGTTGAAGCTGCGGGAAAGGGTGTTAAAACCGGCAAACATGCGGCAACCCTCACTGCGGGAAGCGTAGGCGTTCTGCACGGCTCAAAATCTTATCTGCTTCAGGATGCGAATGGTCAGATTATCGAAGCGCATTCGATTTCTGCGGGGCTGGATTATCCGGGCGTAGGTCCCGAACATTCCATGCTCAAAGAGGCAAAACGGGTAAGATATGAAAGCATTGAAGACGGACAGGCATTGGAAGCATTTCAAACGCTTTGTGCGCTGGAAGGCATTATTCCGGCATTGGAAAGCTCTCACGCCTTGGCACAAGCCATGATTGAAGCCCGAAAACGCCCCAAAAGCGATATTCTGATGGTCTGTTTATCCGGGCGGGGCGATAAAGATTTGGGCATTGTTGCGTCTGCGTTGAAAAAAGGAGAATCCGCATGAACCGCATTCAGAAAACATTCGACAGTCTGAAAGAAAAAAACGAAAAAGCACTGGTGGGATTTGTAACTGCCGGTGATCCGAATATCTCAGAATCATTGAAAATTATCAAAGCCATGTGCAAGGCGGGCTTGGATATTCTGGAATTGGGCATTCCGTTTTCCGATCCGACAGCAGACGGACCTGTGATTCAACGCTCATCCGGGCGGGCAATTGCAAACGGCATGACGCTGAAAATCGCGCTGGACATGACCCGGCAGATTCGGCAGGAAACCGATATTCCGATGATTCTGTTCAGCTATTACAATCCGATTCATGCTTACGGAAACAAAGCTTTTTATGAAGACGCGGTGTCTTCGGGCGCGGATGGCGTTCTGATTGTTGATCTGCCGCCGGAAGAATCGGATGAAATGACAAGTACTTGGTCTGGAAAAGAATTATCGCTGATTCGCCTGATTGCGCCGACCACGCCGGTTGCGCGAATGAAAAGCATTGCAGATTCGGCGTCGGGATTTTTGTATCTGGTGTCCAAAACCGGCGTAACCGGCAGTGATGGCTTGAATACCGGCGATGTCGGCACACATATCAGAACGCTCAGATCGGTTGCCAGACTTCCGATTTGCGTGGGATTCGGTATTTCTACGGCAGAGGATGTGGCGTCAGTGGCATCAGTGGCTGACGGCATAGTCATTGGCAGCGCATACGAACGGTTGATTGAAGAAAACTTAAACCATGCGGATTTGCCCGGCTTGCTTGCAGAGCGTACAAGCATTTACAAAGCAGCAACAAGAATTACCCGATGATTCGGAACTCCGGAGGGGTGATATTTATCTCATCCCTTCGGGATACAATCCGACCGTCATCAGTAAAAGCTATCGGTCTTGTACGACCCGCCTGAATTTCTGCCAAAGCCTCATCTGCCATTTTCTCAAGTAATCGCTGTGATTCATCAGTTGCCAGCAGTGCATCCCATCGGGCATTGCTTTCGGCGATCTCTTCTTCTGTTTCATCTGTCAGAATATCGTTTCTGTTTCTGATAATTTCAAATTCCAGAAATTTGGCAAAATTTATCACCTGAGATACACAGTGAGGCGGCAATCTTTTTATGATACTGATCAGTCGGTGTTCATACGACATAAGTACCAAATCGCTTTCAAACTCACCTAACCCCCCGGCCCCCTTCCCTGAGAGGGAAGGGGGAGACATCATCGGTACTCCCCTCTCCTTTCAGGGGAGGGACCGGGGGATGGGTGTTTTATCATTCTTTGATAGCGAATCAGTATCAGATGCAAAAAAAATGCCTTGTAATATTATTCAC
>DYRC01000138.1 GCA_020718925.1 Desulfonema limicola | reverse complement strand
TGCCGTATTCAACGCCGGTTTGATAGAGCAGGGTTTTTCGGGTGATGGTTTCCATAGATTAATGGTGAATTTCTACCATACCCCATGCTAATTCGTAAAGAAAAAATCGGCTCAAGCTAAATTGTTTGACTAAAGATATATTCAGATGTTATAAATTTAAGTCTTAATCTTTGATACAAAAGGAATCGCTGGTGAAAGAAATGCGTTTAAAGCTGATAACTCCTTCAAACTTAATAAAAAGTTCTGAAGAACACTATAAAACTTATGAAAATACAATCAAAAAATCTGCAACTCATCGTATGGTTTTGTTTTATGCGGTTGAATGCAGACTAAAAGCGAATGGTCTTGCTCTTTACAAAAATGATAAGAAAGGATATTTGAAACTATATGACAATTATCTGACAAAGGGGCATAAAGTTGATAAGTTATTTGATATATTGGAAATTGAGATGAAAATGCCTAAGTCTAAGGGTATCGGGACTTGTCCGAAGGCAAAGTTAGAACGAGATGGATATGTAAATATTGAATATGTTCACGCTTGTTGGCGGTATGGTGTTCAAATTGAAAATAATTCTGATAGTTTGATTGTAAAATGGTTGAAAAACGTCTATCACTTTTTTAAAAAATATGGAGACTTTAAATGAAGTCAGACAGATTATACACATGGACAGATGTCCAAAATGAAATTTTCTGGGAAATGAAAAGAAACTGTCCGGATGGCTTGATAGAAGTCAGAGTGTTCTGGGACGGTCTTCATGCTGTTGTAAAAAGCGGCAAGGAAAAAGATATTACTCAATGGATTGAGAATATATTCTCTATAAATCGTTTCAAAAGAGATCAGAAAAAAATATTATTAGACCGTATTAGTGAGAAAGAAAGATTTCTTGAGACTTTTATTGAGGTTGAGGATGAGGATAAAGAAGATGAACAGAATATTTTTCGTCCGCTTATTGCAAAACCGGCTTTACTTAGCCCCGAATACTTTAAAAATGATCCTGCTAAACTACCAGATAACTATCCGCCGATATTCGCATTTCATTCTTTCAAAGGTGGAGTAGGCAGAACCATTCACGCTATTGCTTTTGCTCTGCTTGCCCGTTCATTCAGAAACTATAAGGTTCTGCTGGTAGATGCGGACTTGGAAGCGCCGGGAATTACATTGATGCTTGAAAAAGAAAAACGCAATCTGCAAGTCTCTTTTGCAGATATGCTGGCACTTGTTCACAGCGATTCGGAAGAAGAAGCATCAGAGGCTTTGGATTTGGTACATAAACATATTCTGAATCTTGACAATATGTTCATACTACCTGCTTTCCGTTCTTCGGATCAGATAGTTTCGCTTGAAATCAAACCCGAACATCTGATTAAATACAGTGATAATCCATACATAATCACTGACATACTGAGTAAATTGGGAAAACGTTTAGGAGCAGATGTGGTGATTGCAGATTTAAGAGCGGGATTTTCCGAAATTTCTGCCGGACTTCTGCTTGATCCGAGAGTTCACAGAATCTTTGTTACAACACTCAGCGATCAATCTTTTACCGGAACACTTAATGCTTTGGAGTATATCGGGAATTTATCGCCATGTATAAAAGATTATATGCCACAGCCTAATGTCATTATATCAATGGTTCCTGAACCATATCGAATTATGATAGATAAATATAAACAAGATTTGGAGAAAAAAATAACAGATAGTTTTTCCGATAAAGGGGGGCGTCCTATTTCATTTCCTACAAAATTAAATGATGGTTCAATATTGAACTATCAACTATCTCCGATATATGAAACTCCATTTAATAATGATCTGTTTGTGTTGCCCAAAGAATGGAAGAAAGTAACAGATTGTATAGAAAAATCTGAGATTAAAAACGCAATAACACCTCTTTTGAATAAAGTCAGAAAGATAATCATGTCAACTGTGTTTGCTACAAATACATTAGGTATAAATATTTATAACGAAAGCATAGAGAAAAAAATAAAGGATTTCAGTAATCCTCAAAAAATCCGTTCAAACGATTTTTATATCAGTGATTCTATGAGAAGGCTGGCTGCCGATTATGCCGACAGAGTTCCGATAGCAGTGATTGACGGAATAAAAGGCTCTGGTAAAACGACTTTTTTCTTTTATATTATGCGAAAAAAATCGTGGAGGACGATTGTAACAGACTTGATAATAAAAAATGATTCGGAATATGATCCTTTAATTATACCGATTGTGATTCCTTCAAAAGATTATAAGATAAATCAAATTCTTGAAAAGAAGAGAACTCAAAGTGTAAATTTTTTCAAAGATATACTTTCTCTTGATAAGCCGCCTTTATGGAACGAAATATGGGAGAGCTTTTGTAAAAAAGATATGTTTTCTGTGGCGGATTGGATAGACTATTTTGCATGGAGTCTTGGCTTTGAAACAGGGAAAAAAGGCGCAGGAAATCATTTTTTATCAAAGTTGAATATTGAAGGAAGAGATGTTGTTTTTGTTATTGATCTTCTTGATAAAGAATATATTGATGAAAAATGGTTCAAAGTATTGATGGAAGTCCCAAAATGGTTTGAGAGGCAGCCCCAAAGAACGGCTGGAATTATTATATTTTGTAATTCTGATATATCAGACACAGTTATTAAAAAAGATACCGAAGAAGTTTTCGGTCAATATCTTCCGTATCGGATGAAAATGAACCAAGAAGATATTTTCAGATTTTTTTATTTTATCTGTGTGAAGATAGGGCTTTTTAAAGAAAAAATATCCGATATTTATCAGATGCCTATCAATCATCTGATAGATAAAATCGAACTGAATCTTGAAAACAACAGATTATTGACAGGTTATCATCTTAAAGCTGTTTTTGAATTTTATAAAAATATGATAACCCCATACAATCTTATATCGTTTATTGAAAATTTATTAAAAGCAGCAGACGCCGATAGCAATACAGATATAGATGGTTTAATCAAACAAGCAGCCGATAACAGCTTTTCCAAATAAAAAAAAGCTGCCCGAAGGCAGCCCTTTCTAAATTATATTAAGAGATTAATCACAAAGCTCAATCAACGCCGCAGCACCCATGCCGCCGCCGATACACATAGATTCCACGCCGTATTTTGCGCCGCGTTCTCTCATGTTGGCAATCAGCGTAGCGCACAGTTTTGCGCCGGTACATCCCAGCGGATGCCCCAAAGCAATTGCGCCGCCGTGAATGTTGATTTTGCTCATCTCAATGCCCAGTTCTTTGGCGCAGTAAAGTGCCTGAGATGCAAAAGCTTCATTGAGTTCAAACAATCCGATGTCTTTGATGCTCAATCCCGCTATTTTCAAGAGTTTGGGAATCGCATACTTGGGTCCCACGCCCATTTCATCAGGACGACAGCCCACTGTGGTATAGCACTTCAGCTTTGCAACGGGTTTCAATCCCAATTCTTTTACTTTATCGCCGCTCATCAGAATGGTTGCAGCCGCGCCGTCTGTGGTCTGAGAAGAATTTCCGGCAGTAACCGATCCGCCTGCTGCAAACACCGGGCGAAGCTTTGCCAAGCCTTCCAGCGTAGTCTCTGCCCGAATCCCGTCATCATGGCTCATCAGAAAAGACTCTTTTTTATATGTGCCGTTCTCTGTTACATATTTGAACGCCGGAGTCGGCACAATCTCTGTAAAAAGCTTTTTGGCAGTGGCTTCGGCAGCTTTCTGATGAGACCAAAGCGCAAACTCATCCTGCTCCTGCCGCGAAATTTTATAGCGTTTGGCAACGTTTTCTGCGGTGATACCCATTGAAACATAAAGATCCGCATGGGTTTTGCAATGTTCGGGATGAGGTCTTGCCATATTCCCGCCCATCGGCACATACGTCATAGATTCCACGCCGGAGCCGATAGCAACGTCGGACCAGCCTGCCATAACCCGCAAAGCTGCAAGTGCAATCGCTTCGATACCTGACGCACAGAAACGGTTCACGGTTGCGCCGGATACCTCAATGGGAAGACCGGCAATCTGGGTTACGATTCTGCCGATATTCAACCCCTGCTCGGCTTCGGGGAACGCGCAGCCCACCATCACATCGTCAATGATTTTGGGGTCAAGATTCGGCGTTTGTTTCAAAGCGGCATTAAGGATAAACGCCAACATATCTTCGGGGCGTGTATCTTTGAAAGCACCTTTGGCTCTTCTGCATCCGGGAGTTCTTACGGATGTTACGATATATGCGTCTCTCATGGCTATTTTCTCCTTATTAATTTCTCAGCGGCTTGCCGGTTTTCAGCATGGTTTCGACACGGGACACGGTTTTTTCCTGTTTCCAGAAATCAACAAATGCTTCGCGTTCCAGCTTCAGGATGACATCTTCATCAATCAGACTGTTACACCGAGCCTGTCCGCCGCTCATCACATACGCAATGCGGTTGGCAAGAAAAACATCATACTCGCTGACAAAACCGCCGCTCTGCATATTGAACAATTCTGCCGCAATCATGCCCTGCGCGCTTTCGCCGAATGCCTTGATTTTGCGCTTGACCGGCGGGGCATAGCCTTCATCAACCATTTTGAGGACTTCTTTTTTGGCTTCGCCGATCAGATAATCGCGGTTGAACACAATCCGATCATTGGGACCCAGAAATCCGCTGGCTTTGGCGTCTGCTGCGGAGGTGGAGACTTTTGCCATAGCGATATTCATAAATGCAGGCACAAAAAATTTTGCCAAATCCACATCGGTTGCAGCTTCAGGAATCGTGCTGATGAATTTTTTCCACAAATTAAGGCATCCGCCGCCCGCAGGCAGCAGTCCCACGCCGATTTCAACCAATCCCATGTAAAGTTCTGTATGAGCCACAATCCGATCAGTGCCGAGGCAGACTTCGCATCCGCCGCCCAATGCCAATCCGTAAGGTGCAGCAACAACCGGGAAATTGGCATATCTGGCTCTCTGAAGTCCGTCCTGTGCTTTTTTGAGAAATGCTTCGATTTCGCTGAATTTGCCTTCTTTGGCAAGCCCTGCCATAAAGAACAGATCGCCTCCGGCAGAAAACGCGCCGGGCATTCCGCCTGCCTGATTGCCAATCACCAGACCTGCGCCGTTGGCGTCAACATAATCCAGACCTTCTGCAATAAAATCAATGATTTCACCGTTCAAAGCGTTCATTTTGCTGTGAAATTCGCAGCAGAACACATCGTTGCCCAAATCAACAAGTGATGCAGATTTACAGGATTTGATGGTTTTGTTCGCGCCCTTCAGAATGCTCAGAGAAATGATATTCGGATTTGCCGGAATTTCTTTATAGCTCTCACTGGCAAAATCATAAAAGTAGCTCTTGCCGCTTTCGATTTTATAAAAAGAGCCGTGTCCGGTAACGAGCATTTTTTTAACTTTTTCCGGAACTCTGAATCCGTCTTTTTCCATTTTTTCAACAGATTCTTTAACACCGATAGCATCCCATGTTTCAAACGGACCCATTTCAAAATTATAGCCCCATTTCATGGAGTTATCAATTTCAATAATGGTATCGGAAATTTCAGGAATCCGGTTGGCAGCATACAGCAATCCGTTGGCAATCACTTTCCAAGCAAATTTTGAGCCTTTGTCATCGCCATACACAACGGTTTTCATTTTTTCAGGCAGAGATTTTGCTTTTTTGGCTGCGGACAGACAGGGAAATTCAACGTCTTTGTATTCTTCATATTCAAATGTGCTCGGATTGATGACTTTGCGGATTTTTTTCCATTCCGGCGTCAGATCGGTTTTGTAAAATCCGGCTCTGGTTTTGTTGCCCAAGAGCTTCTTTTCAATCATCTTGTTGACAAAGCCCGGAACCACAAAGCTTTCGCGCTGTTCATCATCCGGTACCAAATCATAAGTGTTTTTGGCAACATGGCTCATGGTATCCAAGCCCACAAGGTCGGTGGTCTTGAACATGGCGGTTTTGGGGCGCCCCATTGCTGCGCCGAACAAGGCGTCCACTTCGGGAATGCTGAGTCCGTCTTCAAGCATAAGCTGCATGGCTTTGACAATGCCCTGAACCCCGATGCGGTTGCCGACAAAGTTAGGCGTGTCTTTTGCCCAGACAATGCCCTTGCCCAGAATCCGCTCGCCGAAATCTGCCATAAAATTAAGAATTTCCGGCAGAGTTTCTGCACCCGGAATGATTTCAAGCAGTTTCATGTAACGCACCGGGTTGAAAAAATGCGTTCCCAGAAAATGCTGCCGAAATTCTTTGCTCAGACCTTCAGACATCTGCTTCAACGGAATACCGGAAGTATTTGATGATACAATCGCGCCGGGTTTACGGACTTTTTCAAGTTTTTGCAGCAGCCCTTGCTTGATTTTGAGGTTTTCAACAACCACTTCAACAATCCAGTCGCAATCCGCAAGCTTCTGAATATCGTCTTCAATATTGCCGATGGAAATATTATCAGCGTCTTTTCTGCTCATCAAAAGCGCGGGATTGGCATTCAGCATGGCATCAAAGCCCATCTTGACAATCCGGTTGCGAGCGGTTTTGTCGTTTTTCTGATCTTCTTTCAGATCAAAGGGGACTATATCCAACAGCAGGGTTTTTACACCGGCGCTGGCAAGCAGCGCAGCAATGCCGCCGCCCATAATGCCAGAGCCGATAACGGCTGCCTTCCTGATTTTTCTGACCATAAAAATTATACCTCCTGAAAATGATTTTAAACAGGATAATTGTGAATGAATGTTCATTCATTTATCAGAGAACAAACCCGGATGTCAAGAAAAAAATTCAATGTTTTTTGAAATATTTTTTATCCGGGTGGACTGAATGGGTATTCAGTATTTTCAAACCTGCCGATATGTTTCAGCGTTTTCTTCTTTTTTTTCGCTGACCGTACCGTTTTCCAGCCATAAATGCCGCCATTCCGCGCTCTCCCAAAGTGTTTTCCGCACCGCTTCTTCGGAATCTATCAGAGAACGATACCGGGACTCCGGATTTTCAGCAAGCGCTGCCGGAGAATCATCTTCTATCAACTGCCCTTTTTCAATCACCAGAACTCTGTCAAACGTCAAGGCTTCCCCGACGTCATGGGAAATAAAAATCAGCGTTGCATCTTTCCAATGCTCTCTGGCGCGTCTGAGCAATACTCTTCGTTTTTCACGGTCAAGCCCCCGGAACGGTTCGTCAAGAATTGCCAATCTGATGTCGGAACGCAGCATTCCCCGCCCCAGTCTTACCCGCTGCCCCTCGCCGCCCGATACCAGTCCACCGCCTTCGCCCAATTTGGTCTGCATTCCGTTGGGAAGGGTTTCCAGTACGCCGAACAAATCCGCCTGTTCGATAATGTCGTTTAACGGAGAAACATCGGCGTTGTATGTTCCGTAACGCAGATTTTCAAACAAAGAGCGGTTCCAAATCTGAACTTCCGGGTCCACCCACGCAGTTTGACGGCGCAGGGTTCTCAGATGCTGACCCCTCAAGCGTCTGTCATCTATCCATACATTTCCCGAAGCAGGTTTATGCCATCCCAGAAATAGCCCCACAAGACTGGATTTGCCCGCGCCCGATGATCCGACAATCGCCACATGTTCGCCCGGTTCTATGGAAAACTCCACATCGCTTAAAATAGTCTGTCCGCCTGCTACCACGCTGACGCTATCAACCCGTATATCAACGCCTTTATTTTCTATCTGAACAACCGCCTCTTCTTCAGGATCATTATCCAGGATTTCTGTTTCTTCAGGCGCGTTCAGAGGCTCGACCAGCCTTAAAATCCGGTTCCGATATGAGGGATATTGCTGGGCAAAGCCTGCCAAAGATTTTCCCAAAGACGGAAGACTCATCGTCCAGTAAAACAGGAGCAAAACGCTGGCAGGACTTCCGCCATATCCGATAAAATCAAATAATATCCATACGGTAAATCCGGTCTGCACTATCGCTTCAAATATGTCAATCAGCACGGTTACTCTGAAAAAATCTATGCTGGTAAGAATCCATTGCGTCAGGAGATTTTCATGTTCGTTTCGGACAGAGCGTTCTGCACAATGGGTACGGATGGGAATCAGTCCGAGCAGCGCATCCATATAAAAATGGCTCATCGCGCCGACATGGGTCCTGAGTCTTAAATCCTGCTCTTCCAAAAGAGGTTGGGAGACAAACGACATGCTGATGGAAAACACGGTTGACAAGACGGCGATTCCCGCGCTTTCAGGAACAATAAAAATAATCGCGCCGACTGTCAGAATGATCTGAAAGAATAAGCGCACCAAACCGATGCCTAATTCGGGAAACATTCTGATTCCGCGCAGTTCGTGAATGCGCTGTGTCATATCCGATGTCAGTCGGCTATGAAAATATCGGTCGCTTAATTTCGGAATTTTTTCCAGAATTGCCACCCGGAAACGGGTTTCAATGCGCCGCCCAATGCGCTGCATGATGGCAGAAATGGGAAATTCCAAGATCATCATCCCAATCAGAAAGGCAAACAGCATGGCAGCCGCACCTACGCGCTGTCCGAAAAAATTGAGACTATGCCCGATGTCCAAAATTCCCCGGAACAGCAGGCTTTCAATGGTCAGGCAAAAAACAGACATGGCTAAGGACGCAGATAATAATGACGGAGTTAAAAACCCGTCCTGCTTCAAAAAGCGAAAAATTTCAAGCTCAGGGCGGGGTGATTTTTCTTTAAGGGCAGCGGCTAACTCCGGCGAAAGACGGGCTTTTTCCTCTGCCATTGTCTGTTTTGTAACCACGCGGCGCCCTGAAACCCGCACCAGCACCGCGCCTTTCATCAGAAGACGCTCTTCTTCTTCAACTCCCGGCTCAGGCGGCTTGGGTTCGACAGACCAATACGGCGATGGAATAACTTTAGTGCCATCAGCAGGTGTCTGTGCCGCTTTTGCAAAAAAAGCGTCAAGCACACGCTCCGCTTCTTTTCCACGATGCAGCCCGCCTGCGCGGACAATGGCATCGGTCATACGCACCGCAGCATCCAAAGCGCCCAGTGAATACCAGCTCGGATCCTGAGAGGCTGTGCGGATAAGACGCTGTATTCCGAAATCGTCAATCCCCAAAGCATTCATACGGCTGCTCAGAGGATCGCAGAATCCCTCGGTTCCTGCCCAATCCCGCCAATCCTGTCTATGAACCGGATGCGTATGAATATACAACTCGCTTAAAAACTGCCGATAGCTCTGCCATCGCCGTCCTTTTCCCGGATCCATGATCTGAACAATGCCGCCATGCAGCCGCCATGCCACCACAAAATGCGTCAGTCCGTTGGGCAGCCGGATGACAACAATCGCAGGCATGGTCTGAGTTTCAGGTATAAGCAGGTTGTCCGCAGGAATCATCACCTGCTCCGCATCAAGCCCCAACTGAACCGCCACGTCTTCCATCACGTCAATCGAAGTGCCATCCACGCTGGTCTGACAAGCTTCGCGCAGTCTTCCGTAACTTACGGAAATTCCGAAGCCTTCAAGGATACATTTGAGCGTGGCAGGTCCGCAGTCCATGGCTGATGTCTGAATCACTTCAGGCACTAAAAAACGCCGTTTCGGGGGAGATTGATCGAAAAATATCAAACGGATTTTTTCCTTAATCAGTATGAAAAAACCTTGTCATAAACTTCATCAATATTCAGAGCGCATCCGACCGATTCAAGAATGATTTCAGTATGCTCTTCATCTGTTTCATCCCATATCCACCGGCGATGTTCTGCTCTGAAAAATCTTTCTATCTTTCGGACATCCTGATGAATCAGCACATATTCTTTCAATGATCCGATTTTCCGGTAATTTTCAAATTTCCTGCCCCGATCATAATTTTCAGTGGAATCAGACAGCACTTCAATAATCACATCAGGATTGAGCAGCATATCTTTATGCTCATCATCAAACTTTCTATCACCGCAGACAATCATCACGTCAGGATAGGTGTAAAGCTTTGTTGTTTCAATCTTTAAACGCATATCGCTCGGATATACACGGCAAGGCTTTTTTTTCACCTGTGATCGCAATTCTCCGACCACATTCACAACAATCAGATTGTGCGCCTCCGACGCGCCGGACATGGCAAAGATTTCGCCGTCATAATATTCATGTTTTATCTCCGAATTTCTTTCAAATTCAAGATATTCTTCTTCAGTCAGAT